>NCRO01000099.1 GCA_002849045.2 Candidatus Sediminicultor secundus | reverse complement strand
ATAAATTATCTTCTTCTCAGCCTGACAAGGAACATAAGGTAATTTACTGCGTTGCCACTTTACCAAGTTAAGGACAGATATTGAAGAATAAGATATGAAATACGAATTTTAGATGGAGAATATTATGTGGAAGCGGTTTTTCGATTTTATAATTTCTTTAATGATATTAACTATTTTCAGTCCTTTATTTTTAATTTCAGGTATTTTAATTAAAGAAGATTCTGAGGGACCAGTATTTTATCGGCAGTTGAGAATTGGGAAAGATGGGAAACCTTTTAGGATATTTAAATTTAGAACGATGGTTGACAACGCTGATAAGAACGGAGTAACTTCTACAAAAGATGATGATGTGCGTATTACTAAGGTGGGAAAATTTATTAGAAAATATAATCTTGATGAGTTAGCTCAATTTATTAATGTCTTAAGGGGGGAGATGAGCATTGTTGGTCCCAGACCTGAAATACCGTATTATGTCAATATGTTTACAGAAAAAGAGAAGATTATTTTATCAGTGAAACCGGGGATAACTGATTGGGCTTGTATCTGGAATCCAGATGAGGCTAAATTGTTAGCGGGAAGTGATGACCCCGATAGAGATTATTTAGAAAAAATTAGACCAGAGAAAATAAGACTTCAATTAAAATATGTGAGGGAACATTCTTTTTGGATTGATTTTAAAATTATGCTAATGACTTTAAAAGTTCATCTTTTTGAGCCTATTATTAGAAGTTTAAAAAAGTAATGATTTTAGAAATAAATAAGGATATTTATCGTGATTATATATAGAATATAAGGAGGGAAGATAATGAAGTATAGAGTCCCATTTGTTGAACCAGGAAAACTTTATCAAAAGTTAAAGAATGAACTCAACCAAGCATATTTTGAAGTAATGTCTAAGGGTGACCTTATTGATCGTGGTCAACTTAGGAGTTTTGAAGAAAATCTGGCTAAATTTGTGGGGACTAAATATGCAGTAGGACTTAACAGTGGATATGATGCCTTACATATATCCTTACGTGCGGCAGGAATTGGTATCGAGGATGAGGTTATTGTTCCGGCTCATACTTTTGTGGCTACTTGTTCGGCAGTGGTAAATGTAGGAGCTACGCCGGTTTTAGTTGATGTGAGAAAAGATTTTAATATCGATGTAGATAGAATGGAGGAAGTAATTACTGATAAAACCAAAGCAATCCTCCCTGTTCACCTTAACGGCTATATGGCTGACATGAATAGAATAATGGAGATTGCAAAAAAATATAATCTTATTATTATTGAAGATGCTTGTCAAAGCTTAGGAAGTGGTATTAATGGAAAAGGAGCAGGTTCGTGGGGATTAACTGGTTGTTGGAGTTTTTATCCCTTTAAAATTCTTGGTGGTTATGGCGATGGAGGTGCGATTACTACTGATGATCCTGACGTTGCGTTGTTTGCGCAGCGAATGAGATATAATGGTGAAGATAGAGACACAGGTGAATATCATGGTCATGGTTTCACCTGTTTATTAGATAATTTACAAGCAGCTTTTTTAGATGTAAAACTTCATTATCTACCTGAATGGATAAAAAGGCGGAAGGATATTGCTGAACGATATAGAGAAGCTTTTTCAGATATCCCCGACCTAATGTTACCTCATTATGATAGGTCAGGATTCGATCATGTTTATCAGAACTATGTTGTAAGATCAAAGCAGGGTGATGATTTCTCCAATTATCTTAAGAAAAATGGGGTTGAAGTTATTGTTCAGTTCCGCAAACCATATTATAAACATAAGGCTCTCAAGCTGGTAGATCGTGGATTCCCAGAGACTGAATTGCTTAGTCGCGAAGTTTGTTCTCTGCCAATGAATGTAGAGATAGATAATGAGCAGATAGATTATGTTATTAAGACCGTAAGGTCTTTCTATAGATTATAATTAATTATTTGGAGGTTTTATGAAAGAGTTGGCGAGAATCACTGAAACTTTTACAGAGTCAGTTATTCGAGAAATGACCAGAATATGTGATGCTGCGGGTGGTTATAATCTTTCTCAGGGTTTTCCAGATTTTGAAAGTCCTAAAGCCATAAAAGAAGCTGCAATTAAGGCGATTAATGAAGGTTGGAATCAATATCCGGTTACTTTTGGTGAACCGGAACTTCGAGAAGCAATAAGCAAAAAAGCTAATGATTATAACAGAATTAAGTGTAATCCTAAAACTGATATTACGGTAACTTGTGGAGCTACAGAGGCGATGATTGCTACTTTGAAGGCAATAATTAATTCGGGTGATGAGACTATTGTATTCGAACCCTTTTATGAGAATTATGGTCCAGATGCTATTCTTTCCGGAGCGGCACCCCGTTATGTAACATTAAATACTCCTGATTGGAAATTTTCCTTTGAAGAATTAGAGAGAACATTCAATGTAAAAACCAAGGCAATTATCATTAATACTCCGAACAATCCAACTGGAAAAGTTTTTTCTAAGCAGGAATTAGAAGAAATTGCTCGATTATGTATGAAGTGGGATACTTATGCCATAACTGATGAGATTTATGAGCATATATTATATGATGGTGAAAAACATATTTCCCTGGCTACTATACCAGGAATGGAGGATAGAACAATTACTATTAATTCTATCTCTAAAACATACTCCGTTACTGGATGGCGGGTAGGTTGGGCTATTGCAAAAAAACCGATTACTGAGCGTATTCGTAAGGTACACGATTTTCTTACAGTAGGAGCACCAACTCCTTTTCAACATGCAGCTGTTGTAGCTTTATTTTTTGATAAGGAATATTATGTTAATTTGCAGCTGCATTATGCTAAAGCAAGGGAATTATTATATAATATTTTAGACAAGACAGGGTTTAAGCCTTATTTACCCAAAGGGTCCTACTATATAATTACAGAGGTAGATGACTTGATGAAGAGAATGAAAATAGATGATGATTTTAATTTTAGTCGGAAACTTATTGAAGATACCGGGGTAGCAACAGTACCTGGCTCTTCTTTTTATTCTAATCCCGAAAAAGGAAGAACCCAAGTGAGATTTTGTTTTTGTAAGAAGTGGGAGACTTTGTTTGCAGTAGAGAAAGCGCTAAATAAATTTATGAGGTGATATTATAATGGATAAATTTTCACTTGCCTTACCACTTGAATTTGAGGTGAATGATATAAATAAAAGCGGGTTAGAGTGGATGCTGCTTACCATGATTCGAATACGAGAATTTGAGGAGCAGATTGCTACTTTGGTTCAACAGGGGGATATTATTACTCCTTGCCATCTCTACATTGGCCAGGAAGCGGTTGCCACAGGTGTTTGCTATGCTCTAAAGAAGGATGACTATCTTTTTGGTACGCATAGGTCGCATGGACACTATATTGCTAAAGGTGGTGATCTAAAAGCTGCTATGGCAGAGATTTTTGGAAGAAGAACAGGCTGTTCTAAAGGTCATGGTGGTTCTATGCATCTTGTATCTCCGGAAGTGGGAATTCTTGGAACATCTTCTATCGTAGGTGGTAGTGTGGGAATTGCGGTTGGTGCAGCACTTGCTGAATCTATCCGCGGATCTGAAAGAGTAACAATTGTTTTTCATGGTGATGGAGTACCAGAAGAAGGAATTTGGCATGAAGCTGCTAATTTTTCAGCCCTTAAGTACTTACCAATAATTTTTGTTTGCGAGAATAACCTTTATTGTACACATATGCCCTTAAATAAACGTCGGGTCAAGGATAATATTCATGATATTGCAAAAGAACATGGTTTAGAATCAACTGTTGTGGATGGCAATAATGTACTCGATGTCTATTATGCAGCAAGAGATGCGGTAAGCAGAGCCCGAAAAGGGCAGGGACCTAGTTTTATCGAATGTCGTACTTATCGCTGGCGTGGACATGTTGGTCCTAATTATGATGTAGACCTTGGGTTGCGTAGCCAGGATGAATTAAATAGTTGGATAGAACGGTGTCCGATTAAACATTTTTCTAACTTTCTTGTGAACGATGGAGTAATATCAAGTATGGAATTAAGGAAAATGCGGCAAGAGGTATCAACTGAAATAAGCGAAGCAGTATCTTATGCAAAGTCTAGTCCTTTTCCCGATGTTTCAGATCTAACTAAGTATGTTTTTAAAGAGGGAGGTAGGTCATGACAGTAAAGAGTTATGCGGAAGCTATTAATGAAGCACATCAGCAGTTATTAGCTGTGGATGATCGTGTTTTTGTTATTGGTCAAGGTGTGGATAGTCCTTGGTGTGTTGGAACAAGTACGCTTGGGCTTGTAGCTAAGTTTGGGTCGAAAAGAGTGATAGATACTCCTATTTCCGAAGCTGTGGTGACCGGTGCTGCAATTGGTGCTGCAATGGCAGGTATGCGTCCAATTGTTTTTTATCCTCGAATGGATTTTATGTATTTAGCAATGGATCAGATAATTAATCATTGTGCTCATTGGTATTATATGTTTGGGGGAAAAGTTAATGTTCCTGTGACTATCCGGGGTATAGTAAATAAAGGTAATGAGCAGGCTGCTCAGCATTCTCAAAGTCCGTTTGCGATGTATATTCATATTCCTGGATTGAAAGTTGTGTGTCCAGCTTCTCCTTATGAGGCAAAAGGTTTATTAATTGCGGCTGTTCGAGATGATAATCCAGTTTTATATTGTGATGATCGTTGGTTATATGAAATTAAAGAGGAAGTCCCCGATGAGATTTATGAGGTGCTTTTAGGGAAAGGAAAAATATGTAGAGAAGGTTCTGATGTAACGATCGTAGCAGTATCTTATTTAGTAAAGGAAGCTATAAAGGCAGCCGATTTGCTTGCTAATGAGGGAATAAGTATTGAAGTTATTGACCCTCGGACTTTAAAACCCTTAGATATAGATATTATTATGAAATCTTTAGAAAAAACTGGCAGATTAGTTATTGCAAATCCAGATTGTCCTTGTTGCAGTTTTTCAGAACATGTAGTATCAATGATTTTAAAAACAAATTTTAATATTCTAAAAAACTCCGTACAATATGTAAATTTTCCTGATTCTGCTGTACCAGCAAGTACGCCTTTGGAAAAGGCTTATTTCCCCGACTATACTAATATTGTTGATGCTGTGAAAAATGTACTTTCATAACTTTATTTTATAAATGGCAAGTAAGTAATAAGTACATATCTATAAGAATTAATAAAAATTAAATGATATTTTTTATTTGAAAGAAAAAAATGAAAAAAGGGGACTACTTTTTATTATTAAAAGTGTCTTGTCCCCTTTTGTCAATAGTTTTATTCAATTTTGTCCAGCTCTACCTTCATTCCAGAGAGTTCTTTCTGTACTTCTGAGAAGCGCAGAGAGTAATATTCCCGATTCTGCTGATTTAGTGTGGTGATAGTATTATGTATTTCTAGCGATTATATCTAACCATGTCTTTATTTCCATTCCACATTTCCTTTAATTCAATATACAAATCTCATTGATTACGGGATTGCCACGCCCTGATAAATTAGGGTTTGCAATTACATTTTGGGATTATGGGGGTTTGATAAATCAAACTCTTAAATTAATTCATAGATGGGCGAAACGCCTATCTTACAGGTTCTTCATCATATTTTTCCTACTCAGGATCTTGATAGTCATTTTTCAAGGCAGCTATCAGCCAGCCAAGAGAAACTTTTATCTATGCTCTATAGTGATCAGTAATCTGATTAAATTGAGAAGAGAGGACAGGAATAGTTTTGCCCTCACGGCTTTTCTCTTCCTATTTTCAAGTATTAAAAATATATTTTTAATAAAAAAAGAGGATTTTTGAAAATTTTGTAGAATATAAATATATAAGGATAAATAATTGCAAATTAATAAGCTAAGAGATCAGTAAATTAAAGTTAAAGTGTGGAAGGGAATCTATGAAGAGATTTTTTAGAAGTTTTTCCTGGGTTGTTTTGGATTTTGCTTTAATAGATGTTTCGTTAATTATTACTCTGGTATTAAAATATGGCAAAGATTGCAGTCCATATTTTTATCTTTATCGAGGATTATTTGTCTATCTTCCTTTATTTTTCTATTTATCTGCGATAATCTTTAGATTATATAGGAGAATTTGGAGATATTTAAGTATCAATGATCTTTTTTTAATAGCTGAAGTCGTTACAGCAGGGATATTTGTTTCGATTTTATGTTTAAATTTAGTGGAGGGATTTTTTCCTCCTCGGACAGTGATGGCCTTAACCTGGTTTTTCAGTCTGGCCCTGGTGGGAGGAAGTAGATTGGTTTGGAGGTTATATTGTGAGAGGAAGGGCGCTTCAAACAGGGGGCAAGAACGAATATTAATTGTGGGTGCAGGAGATGCCGGAGAGGTTATTTCCCGGGAGATAATAAAAAGATGTGATTTAGGTACTTTGATCGGTTTTATTGATGATGATAAGGAGAAGATTGGAAAGAGCATTCATGGCAGAAAAGTATTTGGTAGCGTTAAAGAGATAAATGATGTTTTGGAAAAAGAACAGATTAATACAGTTATTATTGCTATTCCTACTGCAAAGGGCAAACAAATTAAGAGAATCGTTGATAATGTAAAAAATAAAGAAGTAAAGATAAAGACTTTACCCGGACTGTATGAGTTGGTGGATGGGAAGGTCAGTGTTTCCCGGATCAGGGAGGTAAGGATTGAAGATTTGTTAGGGAGAGAGCCGGTAGATTTAAACTTAGAGGAGATTTCAGAATATCTAAAGGGCAAAAGGGTGATGGTGACCGGAGGGGGAGGCTCGATCGGAGGAGAGCTGGCTCGGCAAATTTGTAAATTTGAGCCGAGGAGTTTGATTTTGTTAGACCATAGTGAAAATGGTCTTTTCCACATAAATCTTGAACTTGAAAGGAAATGGTCGGGGATGGAGATTGAGTTAGTGGTGGCTGATATTAGAGATAGAGAAAAGATGGATAAGATATTTAAGAAATATGTGCCGGAAGTGGTTTTTCATACGGCAGCCCATAAGCATGTCCCGATGATGGAATTCCATCCCGATGAAGCAGTAATGAATAATATTATAGGGACCAAGAATGTGGGGGAATTGGCGGAGAAGTATGGGGCGGAAAGGGTGGTAATGATTTCTACTGATAAAGCCATTAATCCTACCAGTGTAATGGGGGCAAGTAAGAGAGTAGCGGAGATGGTGGTAAAGGATCTGGGAAATAAAAATAAAACCAAATTTGTAGCGGTTCGTTTGGGAAATTTCTAAACAATGTCCCTTTCTTCCGGTTAACACAAGAATGCTTTTATCTAAAGAATATTCACCGATAATATCCCTGACAATAAGATTATTTCGATTCTCATCTTCTGTCAGCGCTTCAATAATCTTCTTATATTTTTTAACTTTTTCAAAAGTTGGATAAAAATTTGTATATCTTATTTCTAAGAGACTATCAACCCCTTTTAGTTCATTTGAAATTTTATCCGGGTCGATTCTATGAATGATTTCACCCATATAGAGAAACATTAATTTTTGCAACTTATCTTTTCTAAAAGGGGTAGCAGTTAACCCTAATAGATATCTAGCTTTGAACTCTTTTACTACTTTTTGGAATGTATTCGCTGGTACTCTATGGCATTCATCAACAATAACATAACCTATTTTATCAACTATTATTTTTAAGTTCTTTCTGACAAGTGACTGATAGGTAGCTACAGTGATTTTCTTTCCAATCTTTTCCTTTCCTCCTCCAATTATGCCAACATCACCCTTTTCTATCCCCAGGACATCTCCGATTTTTTGAATCCATTGAGCCAATAATTCCTTTGTATGAACAATAATCAAAGCACTCTGTTTTCTATATACAAAAGATGCTAAAGCAATTATAGTCTTCCCGTATCCTGGAGGGGCTTCCAGAATACCCACATTATTTTTTAAAATTTCATGTAAGGCTTTCTTCTGGTAATTATAAATCTTGAATCTGCATCTGAACGCTCGGTTAGGAGTCTTAATACTTTTATCTTCCACTTGAAATGATATTGAATTTTTAAACAAATATCTTTCTATGTTTTTAAAAAATCCTCGGGGAATAATATAATTACCCCCTTTAGAATTTAGGCAATATATCATTTTGGGAGTATCCCAGGTAGAAAATCCCTTGGCCCTTTTATCATAAAAAATAGGATTATGTATGACCAAATTTTTCCTTAAGAATTGATAAAGCTGCCGATCTGTATCTTTAATAGGAATTGAGATGTAATTAGAAATGGTAATCCTGAGGGATCTTTTTTCTGATATAGGTAAAGGGATATCTGCTGAAGGGCTTCTAAGAAATAAATCAATGTCAATTTCACTAATTTTTCTAATAGCACTTAAGAAATTCCATTGATTAATATAAGGTATATATGTATTATCTGGATCAAGAAATAAAGTATTTCCTTTTTGCCGGGCATGGTATTGCAGGGGCAAGGCAATTAGATTTCCTAATCCTCCCTCCTGCAAAAAATCCTGATTGGGAAAAATTCGATCAAATCCATTTTTATCTCCGCTAATACCAACAATGCCAGCTTTTTCAAGAAGTATAAAACCAAACTCTCTCACTTTTGCAGCACTAACCGATTGAGAAAAAAATATCCAAAGATGCCCCCCATTACTCGATCTTGACCCTTCTAAATAGGTAGGTAAGTCAATGCTCTGACAGAATTTTATTAATCGCTTTGCATTCTCAAACCAATTCTCTTTATCGAAATCAAAAACTATAAAATTCACTCTATCATCGAGTTGAATAGGATAAATTCCGATAGTTACCTCTCCCTTTAGATGTTTCTCAATCCAAAAATCATCTAAAGGGATATAATCCTTGTTTCCACATTTCTCACACGGTTTTCTACAAATCTGAGGAATCCACTCATTTTTACATACCGGAGAATAACCCTTTTTCTCGGTTCTGCGGCTTGCCCAATATTTGGCAAACACATCTTCTCTTCCTTTGAAGAGATTACGAAATATGCTTATCTTCTCTTTTTTATCTTTTGCACACAAATGAAGCATATCAGACATTGAATATATACCAACTATTTAATTCAATATTTTATTTAGTTATTTAAACCTTCAAATACATAGAAAGGTGCATGGCACCTTTCTATGTATTACTTTTCTTATATTTTCAAAATAACATCTGTAAAATACAGCAAATCCTTCAGGTCTTTCTCTATAATTGCTTGGATTATTTTCAAATTTAGCTTTTGATAATTATGTATCGCAATATTCCTAAATCCGATCATTGCTTTAAGCCGCTCGGACATCTCGTGGCCAACAATCTTATTATCTTGTAAAATCTCAAATGTATCTCTGCTTGTTTGAGGAATCCCCAAACCCTTTTCAGCAATAACATGCATCCCCAAATCAATTACTGCTTCGCATGCCCTCTGAATATTTAAAGTAACAGAATCTTGCTTGGTATAATTTTCCAGATTTTTAGGATTACAATCATACTCTTCCTTTACCCTTCTAATACATTTTTTTATTATTTCTATTTTATTTAAAATTACATCATCAATCATATTCGAGCACCCTTTAATTTAATTTTATCTATTATTTCTTGTCTTTCCTCATTTAAAATTGCGTAATCTTTCATGGTCCTCATCTGAAAATACATTTTCTTTAAATTATTAGAATTATAGATTAATTTACCTGTTTTTATAATCTGAATTTTAAAAACAGTTGAAGCCTTATTCAAATTTATTAGATCCACCTCTTTTTTTAAAATATCCGCTAATTTTTGAGATAGAATAAATAATTCGTACTCGTCTACTCCTCTATCAGTCAGAATGGCAATATCTATATCGCTTTCTCCTCTGTCTATATTTTTTACCATAGAGCCAAAAATATAAATTAGATAAGGGCTAAATGCTCCCAGCAAAATATTTTTTATAATATTAATCTTTTTATTGCCAATCATTAAGTTCACCGACCTCAATATGAAAATTGAATTTTTTTTTACACAATTTTATTATATCATATCTTATTTTATCTAAATATACTTTATTAGGATCCCGGCACTAAATTTTACATTTATGACAAGTTTGGTGCCTGGCACAAAACTTGTCATAGGGCTCGGGCGATTTTTGCGGCCACCCGAGCATTATTTTTTACCAGCTCAATATTAGCTTTCAGGCTTTTACCACCGGTTAATTCTTTTATCTTATTCAATAAATAAGGGGTTAAATTCTTTCCTTTGATCCCTTCCTTTTCTGCCGCTCTAACAGCCTCTTCTATCATTTCATTCATATACTCCATTGAAAGGCCGTATTCCTCGGGAACGGGATTAGCAATAATCATTCCCCCTCCTAATCCTAAATCCTGCATAGCTCTTATTATCCCCGCTGCTTCCTTCTCATCATTTACCACATAATCAACCTTTAGTCCGCTTTCTCTGCAATAAAAGGCGGGGAACTCATCAGTCCCAAAACCTATTATCGGCACGCCCATAGTCTCCAGATATTCTAAAGTCAAAGGCAAATCGAGTATCGCCTTTGCCCCGCTGCACACCACCACTACCGGTGTCCGCCCCAATTCCTGCAAATCTGCCGATATATCAAAAGTCTTCTCTGCTCCCCGATGCACTCCTCCTATGCCGCCAGTTGCAAAGACTTTTATTCCGGCCCTCTCTGCCACCAACATAGTTGCCGCCACTGTAGTAGCTCCATTTAAACCTTTTGCCACTATCACTGCCAAATCCCGCCTACTGGCCTTTAAAATATCTTTAGAAGTTGCCATAAATTCCAATTCGCCTCTGGTCAGACCTACCTTTATCTTTCCCTTAATTATTGCGATGGTAGCAGGCACAACTCCACATCCTCGTATAATCTCTTCCATTTCTCCAGCCACCTCTAAATTTTCCGGATAAGGGAACCCATGAGAAATTAAAGTGGATTCTAAAGCAACCACCGGCCTGCCTCCTTCCAAAGCCTCTTTTACTTCATCTTTAAAATCAAGAAATCTTTCTCCGCTCTCACTCATAACCACCTTACAACAACCCACCTCTCTCTTTCTCCTCTTCTATCCTGCTTTTTAATAATCCTTCTCTTAAATCTCTCCTTACCGCCTCTTTTGTGGAAATAGTCAAAGCTGCCGCCCCCAAACCAAATCTTGCCGCCACTTCCATAGAATACCCCTTATAAATTCCATAGACCAGACCCGCCGCCAGCGCATCTCCTGCCCCGGTTACATCTACTGCCTTACCAGCAGAAGGCCTTATAAACCTCTTCCAGCCCCTTCCAATCTCATCCTTTTCCCTGCTGCCTTCCCTTTCTCCCGATCCTTCTCCTTCTCCTTTAAAACTGCCCCCCTCAGAAGAAACATATACTCCTCTTTTTCCTAAAGTGACAATCACATTCTTAACTCCTTTACCTTTCAGTTCCTCTACCGCCCTCACTATATCAATATCCTGATCATCACCTATCTCCATCCCCGATATTGAGGCCAGTTCATCCCTATTGGGAGTTATATAATCGATAGTACATCTTCCATTTAATATACCCCGTAGTTTTTTAGCCTTCTCCACCGAAACCGGCTCAATCAGAACAGGTACTTTAACTTTGTTACACAACTCCACCACATATCCGATACTCTCCTCCGGTATATTGGTATCCACCACCACTATCTTGCTCTCTTTGATCAAATAGGCCTTTGACCTCAGATAATCCACCGTAACCTCCTCTAATATCCGCATATCCGAGACCGCTACTTCCATCTCGCCCTTCTCATCCAATATGCCCAGGTATATTCCGGTAGGATGCTCTCCCGATATTATCATCTGCTCCATCTTAACTCCGGCTTTCCCGGTCTCCTCCAAAATCCTTATCCCTTCTCCATCATCTCCCACTGCACTCAACAGAGTAACCGGCACGCTCAGCAAGGCCAGATTATGGGCAATATTCCTTCCTACTCCTCCCGAACCAATATTTATCTTCCCCGGGTTAGAGGTATACCTTTTCAGCTCTTCTCCAGACCTACCTCTCAAATCAATATTCGCTCCACCTATCACCACTACCCCGCCAGATCTCTCCCGAACATTGCTTAATTGAGGAGAACTTAAAACTTTCTCTCTTGTTCTGGTTATTACCATTTTACTGCTCCACCTTTTTCCACTCCACTCTATTCCAAAACCGATAACATTTTTTTCATTATATCACAAACTCCCATTTCTAACCCAAACTCACCAAAAAGTTAACCAAAGGTACCAGGCACCAAATTTGTCCAATTGGTGAATCGGTAAATTGTTTTTATCCTTATTTTTATTTAATTGGTAGAGAGAAAGGGAAAAGGGGACTGGCTGCTTTTTTATAACAAAAAGCAGCCAGTCCCCTTTTCCCTTTCTCTCTCTTTATCGGTTCATACTTATTTAACATCAAGATGAATCAAAAGTGCCTTCTCTACCTTTTCTAATTTTTCAGGAAGTAAAGCGCTTACAAAATTGATAAGTCTTTTCTTGTCTAGAGTTCGAATTTGATTGCATCTTACTTTAGAATCTTTAGGTAGATGAGTTTCTTCACTGGGAAGAAAAACCTCAAAGGGATAGATTTTTTCTGTTTTTGAGGTAATAGGAAGTACAGTTACAGTTTCAGCAAACAAATTATTTCTATCATTAGAGATTACCAAAACCGGCCTTGTTTTTCCTATCTCATGTCCCACTACTGGTTCTAAGGATACAAACCAAATCTCACCTCTTTTAGGAAAATCCATATTATCTCCATCCCTCCAGAGTAATCTTTTCCCACTCCTGGTTAATCTCTTTATCTTCTTTTCTGGTTGCTTTATATCCTTCTATTAAAAGTTTATCCAATTTTTCTTTATTTATTCTCTCAAGTTTTTCTTTTATAGCTTCGGCAATAAAATCACTTTTATTAGGGATATGCTTTATCTCTTGGGCAATTTTTTCTGGCAATGTAATATTTAACCTTTTCAAGTGCATCACCTCCTGTATTAATTATACACTAAACAATGCACAAATCAATTATTTTTGTGTCAGAAAATCACAAAAAATCAGCCAAAGTAAGACGGACATCTCGCCTGTCTATTCGACTCGATCATTTCCACGAAATCAGGAATCCACTGAAAACTGAAAGCCGTAAACTGAAAACAAATTAGAGTATCGATAGATTGTATTCAATTTGCAGACTGGAAGACTGGAAGGCTGGACGACCGGTAAACCGAGTAACTGGCCAACTGGTGAACTGAATTCTGATAATTTCTCTAATCGGTAAATTGGTAAATTGAATACACTTACACTTGCAACCCATACCTATACGCTAAACGCTACCCGCTCTACGCTATACGCTAACTAACGACTACTCACTAACGACTAACGACTACTCCAACATTCCCCTATTCGGCCGATAACTAGGCACCATCTCCTGCAGTTTCCTCACTATCCCTTCCGAATCCATCCCCTTCGCCAACCTCTCCAACTCCTTAATATCCTTCTCCAACTTTTCTCCCTCAACTTCTTCAACCTTGGCAATAAAAATCTTTTCGTGCCCGCTATCTCCCAGTACGCCGCTTCGCTCTTCCTCAGTCAGTATCTCCTCAAACATCTTCTCTCCCGGTCTTAATCCTACAATCTTTATCTCTATATCCTCACCAACTTCAAGCCCGGACAAACGAATCAATTCTTCAGCCATACCCAGCACCCTTACCGGCTCTCCCATATCCAGCACAAATACTTCTCCGCCTTTCCCCAGCGCCCCGGCCTGAATCACTAATTGCCCTGCTTCAGGTAAAGTCATAAAATATCTCTTTAC
Organism: Candidatus Sediminicultor secundus; assembly: GCA_002849045.2. The sequence goes on along the minus strand of NCRO01000099.1, from coordinate 158 downwards.
TTCTCTATCGGTCACAGTAACCGGTCCGCCCTCAGCTATCTGCTGCTTAAACATAGGAATTACACTGCCATTGCTCTCCAATACATTTCCAAAACGAACCGCTACAAATTTGGTTTTATTTTTATTTCCCAGATCCTTTACCACCATCTCCGCTACTC
>NCRO01000098.1 GCA_002849045.2 Candidatus Sediminicultor secundus | reverse complement strand
GGAGCAAATATAGTTATTAACGATATTTTACCAAAAAATGAAATTGATAAAACTTTGGAAGAAATCAAAAAAAGTGGTAATATGGCGATTGGGATAAAAGCTGATATAACTGTATTTGATGAAGTTGATAGAATGGTTAAAGAGATTATAAATAAATTTGAGAAAATAGATATATTAGTAAATAATGCTGGAATAACCCGCGATTCTCTTTTAATCAGGATGAAAGAAGAAGATTGGGATGCAGTGATAAAAATAAATCTAAAAGGAACTTTTAATTGTTCCAAAGCTGTGGCAAAATATATGATGCGGCAAAAGAGCAATGATAAAATTGTAAATATATCCTCAGTTATCGGATTAGTGGGAAATATCGGGCAGGTTAATTACGCCGCATCAAAAGCGGGGATAATAGGATTAACTAAATCAATGGCAAAAGAACTTGCTTTAAGAAATATAAATGTAAACGCTATTGCGCCCGGATTTATCGATACAGATATGACTAAGAAATTACCGGAAAAAGTTAGACAAAATCTCCAACAACATATCCCTTTGAAAAGATTTGGTACTGTGGAAGATATCGCTAAAGTGGTGTATTTTTTAGTTTCTGATGCAGCAAATTATATTACAGGACAAGTTATAAATGTCGATGGCGGTATGGTAATGTGAAAGGAGGTGAAAGAATAGAATGGAATCCTTGGATAGAATAAAAAAGATAATCGTAGATCAATTAGGAATTGATGAAAGCAAAATTACAGAAAATTCTTCTTTTATTGATGATCTGGGTGCAGATTCTTTAGATATAGTTGAATTGATAATGGCTTTTGAGGAAGAATTTGATATAGAAATTCCAGACGAAGATGCGGAAAAGATGAAGACTGTTGGAGACGCGGTTAAATACTTAAATAAATAAAAATATAAACCTAAAATATCTATAAATATTTTTTATATTTATTTTTTCAAGAGATATGTACAAAAAAGAATGTTAAGAAATTAAGATTAATGTCTAATTAAGGGTCGGAGAGTTATCCGACCCTTAATTGAATTATGAATTTACTAAAAATAATTATTTAGTAAAGGTTGTGAATAGAATAATGACAAATAGAGTGGTAATCACCGGTTTAGGTCCGGTTACTCCCATAGGAACTGGAAAAAATAAATTTTGGCAATCCTTAATTCAGGGAAAATGTGGTATCGATATAATAAGTTATTTCGATACCGAAGACTATCCTACTAAAATAGCAGCAGAACTCAAAGATTTTGATTATGCAAATTATATATCTACCAAAGAAGCAAACAGAATGGATAAAAGCGCTCAATTTTCAATTGTTGCTGCTATGTTGGCACTTGAGGATTCTAAATTAAAAATTACTGAAAAAGATTCTTATTCTACAGGAGTTATAATTGGTTCAGGTATAGGCGGTATAGGAACATTTGAAAAACAACATAAAATATTATTAGAAAAGGGGCCGGGAAGGGTAAGCCCATTTTTTATACCCATGATGATTTCCAATATATCCGCAGGTGAAATAGCTATTAAAATCGGAGCAAAAGGACCTAATGGTGTTATTACTACTGCTTGTGCATCATCTACTCATGCTCTTGGAATAGCCTTAAAACTTTTACAGCGAGGAGATGCTCAAATAATTATTAGTGGAGGTACAGAGGCTGCAATTTCCCCTATGGCCTTAGCTGGATTTTGCAAAATGAGAGCCTTATCTACTCAAAATGACCACCCCAAAAATGCTTCTAAACCTTTTGATAAAGAGCGAGATGGTTTTGTTATGGGAGAAGGTGCCGGAATATTAATCCTGGAAACTTTACAACACGCAAAAGAGAGGAATGCTAATATATATGCTGAGATATTAGGTTTTGGCATGACTGCTGATGCCTATCATATTACTGCTCCCGCACCTGAAGGAGAAGCGGCCTCTAAGGCAATGGAAATTGCCTTAAAAGATGCAAAAATTAAACCTTCCATGTTAGATTATATTAACGCTCATGGAACTTCTACTCCCTTAAATGATAAATTAGAAACCTTAGCTGTGAAAAGAGTGTTTGGCAAACATGCCTATGATTTAAAGATGAGTTCTAATAAATCGATGACCGGTCATCTGTTGGGGGCAAGTGGTGGAGTGGAAGCAATTTCTACTGCTCTTACTATAAAAAACGATATTATCCCTCCTACCATAAACTACAACTCACCGGATCCGGAGTGTGACTTAGATTATGTACCAAATAAAAGTGAAAAGAAAATAGTTAATTACGCTATTTCCAATTCATTTGGCTTTGGTGGACATAATGGGGTAATTGTTTTGGGAAAATATCATAATTAGTATCGAGTATATAGTAAAATACAGTAATAAGTGATGAGTAATGTTTTTACAAATGGGGAACCCCGAACAAGCTAAAAATTTACCAAAACGTCCATTTTTTATTAACATCTTACGGCCGCATTTGTCACATAT
>NCRO01000097.1 GCA_002849045.2 Candidatus Sediminicultor secundus | reverse complement strand
TTTAGGAGATTGGTTAGAAATTTGTGAAATAATGTTGGATAAAGCTTTAAGTCTGGGGGCTGTAGCCTTGAAAAGTGGTTTGGCGTATCGACGCACATTAAAATATGAAAGAGTTAGTAAAAATGAAGCTGAAAACGGATTTAATGAGATATTCAAAGTTAAACATTCCCCGGATTGGGAAAATCAGGTGTTTATGGTTGGTAAGAAATTTCAAGATTATATGATGCATTTCGTTCTAAGACTGGCAAATAAGAGAAATCTTACTTTTCAGTTTCATACAGGAATACAGGAGGGAAATGGAAACATAATTTATAATAGTGACCCTTCTTTGTTGTCAAATTTATTTTTGGAATATCCAAATGTAGATTTTGATATTTTTCATATCGGGTATCCGTACCAACAAGTTTTATCAGTATTGGCTAAGACATTTCCTAATGTATATATAGACATGTGCTGGGCGCATATAATATCTCCAACAGCAAGTGTAAATGCTTTAATTGAATGGATAGACTCAGTTCCAATAAATAAGATTAGTGCATTTGGTGGGGATTATTGTTTTATTGATGGAGTATATGGCCATCAATACTTAGCAAGAATTAATGTAAGTAAATCATTGGCAAAAAAGGTTGAAGATGACGTTTTTGATATTGAAAAAGCAAAAGAAATTTCAAGGATGCTTTTTTATGATAATCCATTTAAAATATTTAAATTGAAGGGCAAGATATAATGACAATTATTTTTGGATGACATTATTTTACAAAGCATTTAAGCAAAATATTCACTAAAAAAAGGCGAATAAGAGATAATTATGATTGTTAATAACCTTCAGTTGTATCAACGTAGTAAATCATTTATATGGACAGATGAGCATATATCGAAAAATATGTTAGCAGCTCATCTTGATCTTGATTCCGATACAGTAAGTCGAAATATAAGTACGATTAAAAAGACTGTCGAGTGGATTTCTGGTGTAAGTAAGGAAAATGCGAAAATATTATATATTGGATTATGCTGTAGTCGCAGCCACGTGTATAATTATAAATAATATTAATTTAATTAAAAAAAGTGTACTTGTGAAGCCTGAACCTGAGAAAA
>NCRO01000096.1 GCA_002849045.2 Candidatus Sediminicultor secundus | reverse complement strand
TGTTTTTACAAATGGGGAACCCCGAACAAGCTAAAAATTTACCAAAACGTCCATTTTTTATTAACATCTTACGGCCGCATTTGTCACATATTTCGTCACTTTCTATCTCTGGTATTTTAATTTTTGGTGCTTTATTCCCTTTTTCTAAATCACTGGAAAATGCCTTGTAAAATGCCTCTAAAACATTTTCCCAATTTTTTTTGTTAGATTCAACTTCATCGAGTTGTTTTTCCATTTTTACAGTGAAAGCAATATTTACAATATCGGAAAAATATTGAATTAAAAAAGAGTTTACAGTTATTCCCAATTCTGTAGGTATAAAATTTTTATTTATTTTTTCCACATAGGTTCGGTATTGTAAGGTGCTTATAGTTGGTACGTATGTACTGGGTCTACCTATCCCCTCTTTTTCTAATCTTTTCACCAAGGTGGCTTCTGAATATCTGGGAGGAGGTTTGGTAAAAGATTGATTTGCCCTTATTTTTAGCAATTTAAGCTTATCTTCTTCTTTAAGAGCAGGGATTTTATCTAAATCCTGATTGTTTTGACCATACAGAATCATATATCCCTTAAATAGTATCTTAGAGCCAGAAGTTCTAAAGATATACATCCCTGTTTCTATGTCTATAGTAATTTTTTCCAGATAGGCAGCTTTCATCCTACTCGCTATAAATCTTTGCCAGATTAAATTGTATAATTTATATTGGTCATTAGTTAAATAATTTTTAACCGATCCTGGATGATGGAATACATATGTAGGCCTGATGGATTCATGTGCATCCTGAATCTTTACATTTTTTATTTTATTTTTTCCTTTTCTTAAATTTTGAGATGATTTGGCGAAATCTTTACCAAAATGTTCTTCAATATATTTTTTCGCTTTACTCTTTGCTTCATCTGATACTCTTACTGAGTCAGTACGCATGTAAGTAATTAAACCAATATTCCCTTTATTACCTAAGGTAATACCCTCGTACAATTTTTGAGCTATGAACATAGTTTTTTTAATGGGAAAATCAAATTTATTGTACCCTTCTTGCTGTAAAGTGCTCGTAGTAAATGGCGGTGGTGGACTTTTCGATTCCTTCTTTTTGTTGATATTTTTAATATATATATCCTGTTTTTTTACTTCTTCACAAATTTTTGTTGCTTCATTTTTGGTATTAATAGTTGCTTTTTTAGAATTTATCGAGAAAAGTTTTGCCTTAAAAGGTTCCGCTTTTTCAGCTGTTATTTTTTTAAACAAAGCATCTATTGACCAAAATTCTTCTATTTTAAATTTAACTATTTCCTCTTCTCTTTCGCATATTAAACGTAATGCTATAGATTGTACCCTCCCCGCACTTAACTTTTTACCAATCTTTTTCCATAATAAAGGACTAATCTTATAACCTACCAACCTATCTAACAATCTTCTGGCCTTTTGAGAATTAACCATATTAAGGTTAATTTCTCTGGGATTTTTAAAAGCCTGGGATACAGCTTTTCCAGTTATTTCATTAAAGCTAACCCTGTTCTTCCCCTCTTTAATCTTTAATTTTTGGGCAATATGCCAGGCAATGGCTTCACCTTCTCTGTCCGGATCAGTAGCTAAAAATACTTTCTCTTTGCCTTTAGTGCTTTTTTCTAATTCTTTCAATACTTTTCTTTGCCTGGGGATGACCACATATTCTGGCAGGAAATTATTTTCAACATCTATCCCCAATTTTGTTTTAGGCAAATCAATTAGATGTCCCTTGCTAGATTTAATTATATAATCCTTGCCCAATATTTTATTTAATGTTTTTTCTTTAGTTGGTGATTCAACTATCACCAGATATTTAGTCATTTTATATCCTTCAGAACCTTTTTTCTTGTGATTTTTTTATTTTCCTTTCAATCGGTTAAAAATATCTTGTTGCCATGAAGGTAATATTATTGCACCATAAGGACAATGTTCATCACAACAAAAGCAAGAAATACATTTCTTTCTATCCGCTTCTGGAAATTTATTGGTTAAATTCATTGCTGAAACAGGACAAACTTCAATACATTTTTTACATATTTTACATTTATTATGATTTACTATCGGCTTAATTGACGCAAAATTAAATATATGAGGTACCGCTTTTTTTCTTATTCTTTGCAAAATACTATTATTTGGTGCTTTAAACCCCGAAATTACTTTTAATTCTCCATCTATATCTATTTTGGGAATATCTATTTCTCCTAAATTTCTTTTTTTAGCAACCTGTAATAATTCAATTGTGTCAGGCTTAAGTCCCATCATAGCGGCCATAACAGAATCAAGAGAGATACCATTATCACTGCTTATTATTTTATTAATGATTCTAATTTTTCCATTGGTAGGACCAGCACCTTCCATACCGATTATAGCATCCATAATATTTAAATCAGGAATTCTTATTTGATAAATATCTACTAACAATTCAGCAAATTTAGTAATAGAACGATTTAATGTATGTAATTGTGCTTTCTTCCCTCCCGGAATAATACCGAACATATTTTTTATTGCCCCGGTAATAGTAATTAAACCATGAGTTTTAAATTTTGGAACATTAATGACATAATCTGCTTCTTTAACTATTTTGGAAATAAAAAGTTCATCTATAAATTTTGACTCTACCTTTACCTCTAATACTTCCCTGGCAATATTATTATAACAACCGTCAGAAGCATCTAATATTCCGGTAATTTTTGCTATTTTTAAGGGGTCGAAGTGAATACTCCCGGAATTATCTCCCACTACTATTTCTTTAGATCTACACTTTTTTAATTCCTGAACAATTGCAGATATTACTCTTGGGTCGGTAGTCACCCCTCTCTCCGGAGGGAATGGTCCTAAGATGTTTGGCTTCACTAAAACTTTTTT
>NCRO01000095.1 GCA_002849045.2 Candidatus Sediminicultor secundus | reverse complement strand
GTATTAGATACATGTTTTATTAAGGATTTATTTTCTTCTAAATCAACTATTACTTTATTCATATTCGGAAAAATCTCTTCCATAGTTTCCAGATAAAGGCGAGCTTGAGTTATATATTCACCTTTTTTATATTCAGTTAAAATACTATTAAATTTTGCAACATCACCCTCTGCTTTTTTTATTCTCTCAATCTTATAGCCTTCAGCTTCTTTGGTCATTTTTACTGCTTCTCCCCGGGCTTTTGGAATTAAATCATTTCTATATCCTTGTGCTTGATTTATATATCTGCTCTTATCTTCTTTGGCACTGGCTACATCTTTAAAGGCATCTTGTACTTCCTTGGGAGGATTAACATCTTGTAATTGAACTGCTACTATTAAAATTCCTGTTTTATAGGAATCTAAAAGTTTTTGAAGTAATCTCTTTGTTTCCTCCTGAATTTCATATTTTCCTACAGTAAGGGCTTCATCTATTTTTCTCTCTCCAATTACTTGTCTCAAAGTAGCTTCAGCGGCACTTCTGACTGTCTGTTCAGGTAAAATAATATTAAAAAGATAGTTAACCGGATCTTTTATTTTGTATTGCACAATTGCTTCTGCACTGACAATATTCTCATCTCCCGTTAACATCAGTGCCTCTACCGGAATTTCCCGGTAGCGAGCAGGTGGCCCAAAGGTAATAGTACGAAATCCTATTTCCACTCTTTTTACCTGAGTAACAGCTGGAGTAAGTACTGTTTCAATGGGGAAAGGTAGATGATAATTAAGTCCCGGACTTTCTATGCGTATAAATTTCCCAAATCTTCTAATTACTCCTTGTTCATCAGGGGCAACTACGAAAATTCCACTGGCAAGATATAGGACAATCACTAATACTAAAATAATACCGAATAATCCTTTACTAAATTTTAATTGCGGTATTTTTTCAGCAAGATTAATGATTTTCTCTTTACCTTCATCATAATATTCTGGCATGACAATCTCCTCCTTTTATTAATATTTGTATTAAGACTATATCATTAATTCAAACTATTCTCAAATTTATTAATTCTCCGATTGACCAATTGACCGATTGTCCAATTAATTAGTGAATAGTGAGTAGTAATGAGTAATGTGTGGTAAGTAATTTGTAGGGGCACGATGCATCGTGCCCGAGGCGAATAAAAAATAATAAAACAGGAAGGGCACAATTCATTATGTCCCTACAAAATCATAAAAAAAGTAGGGCGTATTACGTACGCCTGTCCTACTAACGACTATTTAATTGGCAAATTGGCTAATTGGATAATTATCTCATCTTGCACCTTGTTATTTTATCTTAATTGGTCAATTGGTGAATTGGTCAATCGGAGAATTAATAAATTTTCTTGAAAAGAAAAA
>NCRO01000094.1 GCA_002849045.2 Candidatus Sediminicultor secundus | reverse complement strand
TTCTTTAATTGCTCGAAAATTATCTGGAAACTATCTTTTGTTTTCCGGTATTTTTTAAAATATAACCGGGCATTCTCTAAAGGGGTTAATTTATCGTTTAGCGGGATGGTTATATTTTCCTGCCGGGGAGAATAATAGTTGATGGTGGTAATTTCCCTGTCTCCTCTTTTGATACTGGGAAGATTTGCCTTTATCAGCTCACCGTTTATCTTATATTTTTCACAATTTTTCACTTCTTCCAATTTTTTTTGGCAATCGTTTATCTTATTATTTATTTTCAACATATTTTTTCTGATTACCTGGTCTAACTTATTTTGCATAGATAAAATTTCCCGTTCTTTCTCCAGTTCGATAAATAAGGATTTCAGACACGAATTCACATTATTAAAAGTTCGCTTGTGGTATTTGGGAAACTGAACTGAATCGATTATAGACCAGGCTTTTATCTTTTTAGATAGAGGATCTAAAAAGAGGGCCGGCTGAAAATTATAATTTTTAATATTCGTTACAATTCTATTAAAAGAAATCCAGAGCATTTCTAAATCTGTCCCGGATATCACAGATACGTTCTTTTCCGGGGATAAGTTAGCCTGAAGAACCACCTCTTTTGCACTCTGAGGGCCTATACCTATAAAACTGTTCTGTATCAGCTTCCGGAGGGTTAAATCTTTATTTTCTGCGGATAGGGGATTAAAAATATTAAAGAAGCCTTCACGATTAATGTTTAGAGGGTCTGTCTTGTTTTGCGAAGGAGGGGGGATATAGAGCTTTCCGGGCATAATCTCCCGGTACCTGTTGATATTGAAATCTATTAGTTTTATAGCAGTTTCTATGGTTTTATTTTTATCTTCTTTAAGAAGAATCATATTACCGTGTTTGCCCATAAATTCCACTACCAGTATTTTATTTGCTAATTTACCGAACTTTTGGTAGGGTCTAATAATAAAATTTAAAATACGGTCAAAATTGGGGTGTTCGATATCTAATATTTTTCCTCCCCTTAGCTGATTTTGCAGAAAAGTTAAAAAAGGAGAACTGATAGTCTTTTGTCTATTTTTTAATTCGGTAAAGTAAATTTCAGGAAGTGAAGGGTCAAGGGAAATATGGATATAAAAGATTTCGCTTTTTTTATTTATGTTGTTTGAGGCTAAAAACTTAACAGGTTTTACCTCAATAATGATTTTATATTTTTTAGTCTGAATCAGACTTATTATCTTTCCCTCTTTAAATTTATCCAGAAGCTCTTTTCTCATTGCTTCCAAAGTGATGCTATCCAGGGACATATTAATCTCCTTGCTGATATATTTAACTTTAATATAATCTATTATAGAGGTATAATCAAGAGGGTGATAGGGATTGGAAACCATATTTATCGTTTCT
>NCRO01000093.1 GCA_002849045.2 Candidatus Sediminicultor secundus | reverse complement strand
TTGGTTTATATTTGCTGGGATCAGATAGAATATCTGCTCCCCGAGTGGTAGTTTCTACTAAAACTTCTTTTACTTCTTCAGGGTCAAGTTTATTTTCTTTCATCACCTCTAAGGCAGCAGTAATTGGTTGATGGGTCAAAGCCTCGGTGGGAAAAGCTTTATATCCACATTGGTTAATTAGAAAACTATCTCCTAATCCTTTGGTTAAAATATCTCTATCCCATTTTACCTTATCCAACACTTCAAACAATCCTTCTTTGCCTTCAAATACTTCTACCGGACCGGTATAGCCTTTGCTGGATAACAAGGCAGCCTGTACACCTGCCTCCACAGCGAAAGGATCTGCAGCATTTTTCATATTGGTAAGATGACCAGCGACTACTCCCCCTAAAGTAAAATGAGAAGAACCGTTAATCCCTATGGCAGCGACTATCTCCTCCTCGTTTAAGCCCAACATCCTTCCAGCTACTACCGGACTTACCAATTGAGTTAGTGTTGCATGATGCCAGCCTATCTCCCGAACTCCCGGAAAAGCAGCCAGACATAAACGCATCTCTAATTCATAGGCGATTATTATTCCTACCAGCACCTCTTTTCCATCTTTTTTCATAAATTCTCCGGTACTAAGTACAGCGGGAATAATATCTGAAGGATGAGAGGGATCCTGTTCCCAGTAGATGTCATTATAATCGAGAGCCCTAACCAGGAGGGAATTTATTAAAGTAGCCTGGGGCAAATTTTCCTTTGTTCCCCATCCGATAATAGTAGCTTGCTCTTTTCCTCCCAGATCCTGAATATAATTATAAGCTGCTTGAATATCTTTATTGTCGAGAGCAGAAAAGGCACACCCCACACTATCTAAAAGAAATCGTTTAGCTTCTTCTAAAGCTTCAGAAGGAATATTTTCATAATTTAATCGCAGGGCAAATTTAGCCCACTTTTGACTTATAGTCTCCATTTTTCACCTTCCTTTCAGTTTGGTTTGTTAGTTAGATAGTTACTTGGTTTGCCAATTAACCGGTCTCCCAGTCATTTCAGTCGTTAGTGAATGGTGGATGGTTATTAGTTTATAGTTATTAGATAGAAACAACTTATTTCCAGTTTTTGATTTGATTTTTATCTTAGTTTTAAGTTTTAAATTATGGTTTTGCGTTTTTCGTTTTTAGTTTTTTGCTATATAAACTAAATAACCAATTAACCATGTAACCAGCTAACTATGTATTACTTATTACTGATTACTTTCTTGGCTACTTCTCTGGCTATATCCAAGGTAGAGGCTGTTCCGCCTAAATCATAGGTCTTAACTTTTCCTTCCTCAATAACCTGGGAAATAGCATTCTCTAATCTTTGAGCCAATTCTTTTTCCTCTAAATAATCCAACATTAATTTAACCGTTAAAAGCATCGCCATGGGATTTACTTTGTATTGCCCTGCATATTTGGGAGCAGAGCCATGAGTTGGTTCAAAAAGGGCATAATCATTTCCGATATTAGCACTGGAGGCAAACCCTAAACCACCTATCAATTGGGCACAAAGATCAGAAACTATATCTCCAAACATATTGGAAGAAACCAGGACACTATAATTTTGAGGGTTTTTAACCAACCACATACACATTGCATCTATATTGGTCTCCCAGAGTTCGATTCCAGGATATTCTAAGGCAATCTCGCGGGCTTCCCTTACCATCAGCCCACTGGTTTCTCTTATTATATTAGGCTTTTCCACAACCGTAACTGAATTCCTTTTAAATTTTTTAGCATATTCAAAACTTTGACGAACAATCAACTGACACGCTTTCCTGGTAAAAATCCTACAGGATAGAGCGATATCTTCTAAAGGAGTATCTGTAAATCTTTTCATCTTGGGATGATTTTCTAAAAGAGAATCCATTACCTCTTTGGGCAGAGGATGAAATTCCACTCCGCTGTATAACCCTTCGGTGTTTTCCCGAAAAACCACTAAATCTATATCATCCCTATAATTAAGAAGATTCCCTTTATAAGCTTTACAGGGTCTTAAGTTAGTATGTAATTTAAATTCCTGTCGTAATCTTACAATAGGACTCGAATAGACATAGCCTTTTCCTTTAAGCTCTGTGGCAAGTTCCTTTTCTGCTTCTTCTTTAGGCTTGGAAGTTATTGCCCCGAAAAGACAACAGTCAGTTTCTTTAAGAATTTTTATAGTCCTATCAGGTAAAGGATTTCCTTCTTTTTTCCAGAATTCCCAACCCACATCACCAGGTATATAATCAGCATCAAGCTTTAGCTCATCCAATACAATCTTCGCTGCCTCCATTACATCATTTCCGATTCCATCGCCCGGCAGCCAGGCTATCTTATATTTTGCCATTTTTATTCTCCCTTCTCTATTTTCAATATTTTTTTAGTATGAGGAATAAGTCCTCCATCTTTAAGAATCCCCAAAACAGATTCCGGCAAAGGAGGAAAGTTAAAAACTCCCTTTTTACAAGATAATTTACCTTTTTCAAAATCAATAGTAATTGTCTCACCTGAAGATATATTCTCCACTGCTTCTTTGCACTGAACTAAGGGGAGTCCCTGGTTAATAGCATTTCGGAAAAATATTCTGGCAAATGATTTTGCAACAATTACCCCTACGCCAGCATATTTAAGACAGGTTGCAGCTTGTTCCCGGGAACTACCACAACCGAAATTCCTTCCCGCTACAATAATATCTTCCTTTTCAACTTCTTTAGCAAACTTCGGATCAAGGTCTTCCAGGGCATGGATAGCCATCTCTTTTGGATCTGTTATGGTATAAGTATATTTACCCGGAAAGATAACATCAGTATTTACATCATCACCATATTTCCATACTTTCCCTTTAATGCTCATTTCATATCACCCCTTACATCGGTAATCTCACCATAGAGGGAAGAAATAGCAACGGTTGCCGGACTGGCCAGGTAAATTTCTGCCTCTTTACACCCCATTCTTCCCTTAAAATTTCTATTAGCAGTACTCAAACAAACCTCTCCCGGGGCCAAAGCCCCTTCATGAGCTCCCAAACAGGGACCACATCCCGGATTCATTATTACCGCACCACTTTTAACCAATTCCTGAAGGATTCCTAATTCCATCGCCTGGGCAAAGATCTCCATCGAGGCAGGAAAGACTAAAAGTCTAACTCCGTTAGAAATCTTTTTACCACGAAGAATTTTACTGGTAACTTTTAAATCTTCTAACCTTCCATTGGTACAGGTTCCAATTAATGCCTGATTAATCTTAGTCCCTGCCACTTTTGATACAGGTTTTACATTATCTACCGTATGAGGGCAGGCAATTTGAGGCTCTAACTTACTTATATCGTAATCGATAATCTTCTCAAAGTTTGCATCAGTATCTGATTTTATTATTTCGTATTTTTTATTGATTCTTACAGTAAGCCACTGAATAGTTTTTTCATCCGGTTCTACATAGCCAATCTTAGCTCCCATTTCCACTGCCATATTACATAAAGTCATCCTGCCCCCAATATCCATTTCTCTAATTACTTTTCCGCTAAATTCCACCGCTTTATACAGTGCTCCATCTGCACCTAAATCTCCAATAATATGGAGAATAATATCCTTGGGATATATCCCCGAGGGAATTTCACCTTTAGTATTTATCTTGATGGTCTCTGGCACTCTAAGCCATATTTCATCTGTAGCCCAAATGGAAGCAACTTCACTCCTGCCGATACCGGCTGAAAAAGCTCCAAATGCTCCATAAGTTGTAGTATGTGAGTCGGCTCCCAATACAAGAGTTCCGGGGATAATGTGTCCTTTTTCCGGAAGAACCTGATGACAGACTCCGATATTAATATCATAAAAATTTTCAATTTTCTGTTCCCGGATAAATTCTCTTATCTCTTTATGATTGGTAGCATATTTTTCTGT
>NCRO01000092.1:5750-10829 GCA_002849045.2 Candidatus Sediminicultor secundus | reverse complement strand
GGTTTATACTCTACTTTGGCTACTAAATTTCCAAAATTTTCCGTAACAAAATTATAATTAGTGGATAAATCTAATTTAACTTTTTCGGAGGGCTTTAAGGTCAATTTTCCACTCACTGTGTTAGTTAGAGGAGCAATGTAATCAAAATTAAAAGGAGTTGGACCTACTGATTTATTATAACTATAAGAGAGTGTGGCGGAGACGTTACTTTCATAAGAAGCCTTTAAATCCATTTTCCCTCCCAAAAGATAGCGGGCTTCTCCAGTCAGATAAACATCCTGGCGGAAAATTCCCGAAGGGGTTAAAGTTAAACATTCACCCAAATTAAAAGGTCTTTTAACATTAATAATATATTCTCCCCGCCAGTTATCTTCCTCGGTAGCTGCTTCGTAAAAATGTCCCACCGAGGCATCAATATCATAAGTTATTTTGGTATCCCCGATGGCGGTAGCACTTTTGTTAAAAACAAACTCAGGTAAACGGTTGATTATCTTAGAAATATTTTCTCCGGTATAATTATCACCATCCAGGTCAAACCTCTTTTCGGTTGTTAAATTTAAAGTATAACCCTCACCCTTATATTTTAGTTCCCATTTCGGTTTTAATTCGAGGTCTGCCACTTCCTGACTGGCCGGGTTTTTGTCAGTGTAAACCAAAGTGAGGACTGAACTTAATTTATCATTAAAAGTGTAATTATGGTTCACTTTAATGTTGCCATCGATACTTAAATCCTCTTGCCCCAGTCCTGTTCCGCTAAAATTATATTTGCCACTAATTTTAAGCTTATATTTTTCTCCGTCTTTATCAAAACTGAATTGGGATTTTAGAGTATTATAAGGGAGTTCTCCTCCTTCAGCTTTCGTTCCACTATAGTTAAGAGTTACTTGGGTCTTGATATTTTCCTCTGTAAATTCTTGTTTATAATTTAGATTTCCGGTTAATTTAAATTCACCCGAATCTTTTTCCTTGATTTGATATAAGTATAAAGAAGTTTCCCCGGAATTATTCTTATCTCCTATTTCCCAGGTATGTTCAACCCCCGTACCAATCCCTTTCTTTTCCAGCCAATCAATATAAAGTGTACCGTAAGATTTTTCATCTATATAGTAGTTAAAATTTGTCTTTATAAACCAGCCATCATTGCTGTTTTGTCCTATTTTGGGGAGAATGGGCTGTTGGGTTTTGCGATCTAAAAAAATCAGGAAATAGGGGAGGGTAATAATTTTAGTCTTGCCTTCATACCAGGAGATGTTACGGGCAATTATTTTATCCTTGGGATAGATAATCATTTCTTTAGCGACTATATGATAATGAGGTTCTTCTAATTCACAGGTGGTAAAATTTCCTTCGGTAATTTCCACTGTTTCCGGGAAGTTTTCCATCTTCTCTCCCTGATAATATAACTTTCCTTTGATGCCTTCCCCGGTTAATTCACCCTTTAAGCGAAGCAAAATTATTTTTTTGGTCTTCCAGTTATAGGTAAGTTCCTCACAGTTAGTTTCAGTCTCATCTTGTTTAAAAAGGACCTTACCGGAGGCAGAGAGAAGGTGAGTGGTTAAATTAATCTTCAGATAATCAGCCTTTACCTCGATGTCCTGGTATTTGAGCTGTACCCCATCTTTAGCGATAATCAGGTCTTCTTCATCGACTTTTTCATAAGTAATAAATTCAGCAGTAAGGGAAATATCTAGTTCTTCTTCTGATTCTGTCTCTGCTGCGGCTTCTGCTTTTGCTTCTTCTTCTATTTTTTCTGTTTCTTCTACTTCTATGGCCTCTTGCGTTGCGGGTGTTTCTTGCGTATCTTCTATCTCGATTGTCTCCCCTGTTTCCCCTGTCTCTTGTGCAAAAGATACCAGAATAAATCTGGAATTCAGACTACCCAGATTTAGCCCTAAAATTAGTATAAATATTGCTAAAAAAATTCCTACATTCTTTGCTTTTCCGCCTTGTATCATATTTCTTATATTTCCTTTAAACCAACTAACCAACTAAATTATCTTGTTTTTAAAATTAACGACTAATTAATCTTGCAACTCGCAACTTACACCTGTATTTCTTACTAACGACTAATCTATTTCTTCTCCGATCCAAGCATAATAAACACCCCTAAAATACCAAAAATCATGTTAGGTGCCCAGGCCGCCAGAACTGGCGTTAACATATCTCCTCTTCCCATGGATCTGGTAGTGGAAAGTAGGATGTAATAAAGTAAAACCAGGACAATGCTGAGGATTACTCCGGTAGCTTTGCTCCCCCGTTTTACCCGCAGGCCCAAAGGCACTCCCAGCAGCACAAAGATTAACCCGCTAAAGGGGATAGAATATTTCATATAGAGGTCTACTTTGAAATTTTTAGTATCTGCCCCCACCTGTTCCAAAATATCTATCTGTTGTTTTAATTCTTTGCTACTCATCTCCTGGGGGGTTCTCTGATTTTTAAAGAATTTTTGCAGGTCTTCCTTGACAATTATATCCATATTTGTAAAACTCATTTCGTAAGTAATCTTACCATCTTCATCATAATTATACATAGTCCCATTCTCCAGTTTCCAGGTATCGACTACCCACTTACCTGTCTTGGCGGTTATCATTCGGGGAAATTTTTCCCGAGTCATTTCATAGATCATAATGTCCTGCATAATCATATTCTTTTCGTCTAATCGATTGATATAGAAATAACGGTTTTCAGCATCACGGAAAAATACGTTTCGCCTGATATTGGGTGGGCCTTTCTTTAATACAATTTCACGGATAATATTTTGTGAGATATGGTTGGCCTCGGGAACGATATAATCATTAATCACAAAAGCCAAAATACTGATGGCCAAAGCAGCAGTTAAAAAAGGAAACATTATTCGGCGCAGGCTTATCCCCCCCGCTCTCATGGCAGTTATTTCACCGTCTGTAGATAGACGGCCAATAGCCAGTTCACTGGAAGCTAATAAAGAGATGGGGAAGGTTACTACTAAAAATGCCGGAAGGCGATAGGCTAATAACTTGACAATATAGGGCCAGGCCACTCTCTTATTAATTAACATATCCATTAACTCAAAGAGAGTTTGCATGATTAACATAATGGTTAAGGCAGCAACAGCCAGAGCCACAAAACTCATTACTTCCTTTACGATATAACGGTCTAATATCTTAGGCCGCGGAAATTTTTCGATTGATATATTTATAACCATCACCCCTGCACTCTAAACATTTTTATAAGTATAACACATTTCTATTTTTTACAAAACCTTAACAAATGACAAGTTTGGTGCCAGGCACAAAACTTTACATTTATGACAAATCTGGTGCCTGGCACAAAACTTGTCATTTGTTCTTTATCTTTTCTTTCTCTTTCTTAACTCGATACTATATACTCGATACTTTCTTTTTATTTGTTTGCTTTATTTCCAAAGAACTTTTATAATCATAAAAAGAGAAAAACGATAGAGAGATGATATGGTAGGTAAAAATTATCGGACTAATTACATACTGAATAGATTATCTGTTGATGGTTTTGCGAACATCAAAGATTTGTCTAAAAGATTAAAAGTTTCGGAGATGACCATCAGAAGGGATCTCAGAGAATTATCTAAGGAAAATATTGTTACTCTTATTTCGGGAGGAGCTGTTCTAAAAAGAAATTCCCCAGTTGATACAGATGAAGAAAAGTATTTAATTCAAACTGCAGAATCCGTGATGTTAGAAGAGAAGATTAAAATTTCTCGAAAGGCAGCTTCTTTGGTAGATCCTAATGATGTGATTATTATAGATACAGGTTCTACTACCGAAAACCTTCCTAAATTTGTCCCAGAAAATATGCCCCTAACCGTTATATGTTATACTCTAAATGTTTTGTTTAATGTTTATGAAAATAAGAATTGGAAACTAATATTCCCCGGAGGTTATTTTCATGATGATACTTTAATGTTTGAGAGACCAGAAGG
This sequence comes from Candidatus Sediminicultor secundus, assembly GCA_002849045.2. The sequence goes on along the minus strand of NCRO01000092.1, from coordinate 6,892 downwards.
GATCGATATGATAAAGAAGATAAGAGCCAATAAAGCCTTTATTTCAGCTGCAGGCGTTTCTGAAAAATTAGGCGTTACTTGTGCAACTGATTACGAGAAGGAAACCAAGAAAGCAGTTATTGAATCTTCGGATACTAAAATTTTATTAGTTGATTCTTCAAAATTTGGGAAAATTAAGATTTCACATTTTGCTGACCTTACTGATTTTGATATTGTTATCACTGATTCAGGAATTTCCAAAGAGTGTGAAGAGGTTATTAAAAACATTGGGGTTAAGTTATATATTGTCTAAAACAATAAGTGAAACAAGTTAGAGAAATTACTATCTATTAGAAAAAAGGAGGAGATACAAAATGAGATTATTTGGTGGAGCTTTTATAGGAATTATATTTTTAACGGTGGGTATAATTTTACTTTTAAATAGTTTTTTTAATTTCAATATTAACATATTTAAATTAACAGTAGGAATTGTTATTGTCTTATTCGGAGTATTTGTCCTTTTTAATGGCTTCGGTTTTCAAGATAGCAGAAGCATTATCTTTAGAGAAGGAACAATCAGGGTTTCAGAGGTTCAAGATGAATATAATATTGTATTTGCCTCAGGCACAGTCGATTTATCAAAAGTAAAGATAGAAGATGAGGTAAAGAAAATAAAGGTTAATACCATATTCGCAGAGGGAAAAGTTATCCTTAATCCTGATGTCCCAACATTGATTAAGGCGAGTTCTGCTTTTGGTGAATTGGAATTACCGGATAGATCATCAGTGATATTTAGTTCCCAAAAATATAGGATAGGTGATATTAGTACTAATCAAGGATATTTAGAAATTGAAGCAAGCGCAGTATTTGGTAAACTGACATTCATAACTACTAATTAATTTTTATAATAACACTAGTTATTACATTATATCGATGAACCTTTCTTACTCTTCCATAATCAGCTAATTACATAATCAAAACTTACTTTCTTGAGGGTAAATCCTGCTTAGCAGATACTAACCTAGTTGGGTAAACTGCAGAGGGAATCCATAGCTGTTCTTTTTTATCTTCTGGTACCTGCGGGCACGATGCATCGTGCCCCTACACCTGTCATTCCCATGAAAATGGGAATCTATTCTATCCTTTTCTGACGAGTTAAGTTT
>NCRO01000092.1:0-5744 GCA_002849045.2 Candidatus Sediminicultor secundus | reverse complement strand
TTCTATTCTCTTTACGAGATACGATTCACGAGATACGAGATACGAACTAGATTTGACAGGAAATAAAATGTATGTTACATATAGACTGACGGTCAGTCTATAAAAGAAAAAATGAAAAGAGAGAACGAATTATGGCAAGAATTACCAAAGAATATCATGTACGGAAAAACGAACTTCTTGATACTGCTCAAGAACTATTTTTTACCAAAGGATATAAACAAACCTCAATTGAATCTATTATTAAAAAAATCGGTGTAGCCAAGGGTACCTTTTATTATTATTTTAAATCCAAGGAAGATTTACTGGATAAACTGACTTACAAAATGAGTAAAAGGATTTTAGAAGGAGTCAGAAAAATTGTTGAAAAAGATGATTTAAATGCCATTGACAAATTAAATAAAGCTTATGCTGTAGCCGGTAGCGTAAAATTAGAAAATATAGAATTGTTAAAAGTCTTGCTAAAAGCGCTTTATAATGACAGAAATTTATTTTTCAGGCATAAAATGTTCATGAGTAGCATGGAGATATTAGCCCCTGAATTTTCTAAAATTATCAGACAGGGCGTGAATGAAAAAGTATTTAATACGCCATTTCCGGATGAATCTGCAAGGTTGATTTTCGAAATAGCAAATACATTTTCCGGGAAAATTCCGCAATTAATTATGGATTTAGATAAAAACCCCGAAAACTTGAATAAAGTCGAAAAGGAATATAGGGTTTACGAAAATGCAATAGAAAGAATTATAGGTGCAGAAGAAGGAACTATTGAAATTGTCAATCGAAATATTTTAAAAAAGTTCTCTGAGAAACTAAATACGTGAAAAGATTAAATTTATTTTATTAGAAATAATTCAAAAAAATGTTTATACCTTTCAAATTTTGTTTATTTGGCGGTGTAGGCAAGTAATCAATTCATGAAAAAGTTTCAAGATTTTTAATGATAAATCGTAGGAGCAGAAGATGTTCAGCATCAAGCTTGGTTTGAAAAACTTAACCCGCCAGAAAAGAAGGAATTTCATCACTATTTTAGTGATTGCCTTTGCTTTTTTCAGTTATTTACTTACGGATTCTCTTATGAACGGTATGGAAGAAATGTCTTTTGACAATATAAAGAATTACGATACAGGGAGTATTCAGGTGGCTCATCCTGCATACTGGGAAGATAAAGATAAGCTGCCCCTAGAAAATTTAATTTATTTAAACCGGGATGTAGAAGAAAACATAAAAAATATGTATGGAGTATTGGGAGTATCTCCCGAGCTAAGATTTAAGGCCAACCTTAATAACGGGATTGACGAAGTAGCGGTCCTGGGTTTGGGTATCTCTATTGGGCAATATAACCAAGTTTTTGCTACTCAAAATCATGTCGTTGAAGGTTCGATGTTTGCCCCGGGCGAATCAAAAGCAGTCATAGGAGTAAAATTAGCCGAATTGATGGATTTAAAAGTTAATGATTACATTACACTTCTGGTCAGAACGAAAGAAAATACCTTTAATACCATCGATTTAGAAATTGCGGGATTACTGTATACGCCCAATCCACTGACTAATAATGGGATTGTTTTTGTTCCTTTAGGAATTGCCCGGCAGGCATTGAATGTGGAGAATGGCATTAGCATGATGGTCGTCAAAATAAAAAGGGAGAAAGAAATTAACCCAACCATAGGCAAGATTAATCGAATTTTTCAGGAAAAAAACATGAATATTAATGCTTACTCCTGGAAGGAATCTGCGAAAACAGTGATAGCTATGAGTACTGCTGGAGATGCTGAAACCGCTGTTATGTTAACCATAATTTTAACGATTGGTATGATAGGAATTATTAATAATGTTATCCTGTCTGCCCTGGAGAGGACCAGAGAAATCGGTATGATGAAAGCATTGGGAATGAGAGAGTGGGAGATTGTTTCAGTATTTATGGTAGAGGCAACCGGGATAGGGATCTTCGGTGGATTGGTCGGTTGCTTATTAGGAGCTGCAGGAGTAGGATATATAGTTAAATATGGATATGACTTAAGTTATATAGGTGGAGATATGTCTGCCTATGGCGTTCCGATTATGGATAAAATTTACGGGGTCTGGAATTTTTCTTCTTTTGTTTTCGTATTCTTTTTTGGAATAATTGTTGCTTTGCTTTCTAGCATAGGTCCTGCTTACTGGGCAGCCCATAAAGACCCGGTAAAAGCAATTTATCATCGGTAGGTGAAAAAAATTGAAATAAAGAGTAAAATAATGAAAGAGAATTCTCTTAAATGTTTTCACCGGATAAATAATTAAAATACAAAAAGGAATCATTATTGTATTCGAATTTAATAAAGGAGGAAAATTAAATGGCTTTATTGGAATTAAATAAGGTGAAAAAGATTTATCAGCAGGGGAAAATAGAAGTCCCGGCTTTGCGGGGTGTGGACCTGGAAGTAGAGGAAGGTGAATTTACAACTATTTTTGGTCCTTCCGGTTCAGGAAAAACGACGCTTCTGAATATGATAGGTTGTTTGGATACACCTACAGAAGGAGAAATTCGCCTAAATGACAAGAAAGTAAGTGATCTTTCCAGAAAAGAACTTGCTATGACGCGGCGCTACAATATCGGTTTTGTATTCCAAAGTTATAACCTGATTCCGGTATTGACGGCTTATGAAAATGTAGAGTTTGCCATCAGATTGACTGACCATTCATCGGAATCGCAAATGAAAGAAAAAGTATTGAAAATGTTGGCCGAAGTGGGGCTTAAGGGATTGGAATCCCGAAGGCCGAATGAGCTTTCCGGTGGGGAGAAACAAAGGGTAGCCATTGCCAGAGCGTTAGTGAAAGAACCCAAGATTGTTTTAGCGGATGAACCAACTGCTAATCTTGATTCTGAAACTGCTGCTGGGGTTGTAGACATTATGAGGAAAATGAATAAAGAATTAAACACTACTTTTATTTTTTCTACCCACGACCCTATGGTCATGAAATATGCTAACAGATTTATTAACCTTAAGGATGGTATGATTTCTGCCGATGAAAGGAGGGATTAAAAGATGTTTAGCTTTAAGCTCGGGCTAAAAAACTTAACTCGTCAGAAAAGGAGAAATGCACTTACAATTCTGGTGATTGCCTTTGCATTTTTCAGTTATTTACTTATGGATTCTATTATGAACGGTATGGAAGAAATGTCTTTTGAAAATATAAAGAATTACGATACAGGGAATATTCAGGTGACTTATCCTGAATACTGGGAAGACAGAGAAGAGCTGCCCCTGGAAAATTTAATTTATTTAAACCGGGATATGGAAGAGAGCATAAAAAACACGGACGGATTATTGGGAGTATCTCCTGAGCTAAGATTTAAGGCCAACCTTAATAACGGGATTGATGAAGTAGCGGTCCTGGGTTTGGGTATCTCTATCGAGCAATATAACCAGGTTTTTGCTACTCAAAATTATGTCGTTGAAGGTTCGATGTTTGCCCCGGACGAATCAAAAGCAGTCATAGGAGTAAGATTAGCCGAATTGATGGATTTAAAGGTAAATGATTACATTACGCTTCTGGTCAGGACGAAAGAGGATACCTTTAATACCATTGATGTGGAGATTGCAGGTCTGGTAAGGGCTCCCAATCCGATGATTAATAACGGGATTGTTTTTATTCCTTTAGATGTTGCACAGCAGGCATTAAACGTAGGTACCGGGGTTAGTCTGCTTGCCTTGAAAACAGTTTCCGGAGATGAGAACACAGTCACCAAAGCATTGACGGACAGCTTTAAAAACAAAGACCTGGATTTGAAAGCATATTCCTGGAAAGAATCTGCTTCATCCATCATCGCTTTAAGTACTGCCAAGAAGGGTGGAATTGGAGCTATCCTGTCAATCGTTCTTCTCATCGGTATGCTGGGGATTATTAATAATGTTATTCTGTCTGCCCTGGAGAGAACGGAAGAAATCGGTATGATGAAAGCCCTGGGAATGAGAGAGTGGGAGATTGTTTTTGTCTTTATGGTAGAAGCAACCGGTATAGGCATACTCGGTGGATTAGCCGGATGCTTACTTGGATATGCAGGTGTGAGTGGGTTGGTGAAATACGGATATGGTTTAGGCTATATAGGCGGAGATGGTTCTGCATATGGCATTCCCATTCTCGATAGAATTTATGGAACCTGGAATTATCCTGCTTTCAGTTTTTTATTTGTTTTAGGCGTCATCGTTGCAGTGTTATCCAGTATATTGCCGGCATATTGGGCAGCTAAAAAAGATCCGGTAAAAGCAATCTATCATCGATAAGGAGGTAAAAAATGAAATTTTTATGGAATTTAGCTAAAAAAAATCTATCGAGATCCCGGATTAGAACATCAGTTTCTATTATTGCTATTGCCTTTGCTATTTTAGCCGTGGTCTTTGCCCGCGGATTAATCAATGGGATGTTAGAGTCTTTTTTTGAAAATCATATCCACTATAAAGCCGGACATATACGGGTTATTGATGAGGAATACAAATTAAAAGAGCGTCTTATGTCTTTAAATTATACTTTAGACGGGTTTAATGGTAAAGGCTACTCAGAGATGAGTGAAAAAATAAAGTTAGTGGAAGGGGTGGAACAGGTTGTTCCGCGACTTAAATTTGGTGCCATGGTCAGCCTTGAAGATGAATTAGTCGGTATGATGGGATGGGGCGTTGACCCCCTTGAGGAAATAGAATTTATGGGAATTGATAAAAACATAACCGAGGGCAGGATGGTTCAGGAGGGAAATAAGGAAGTTGTTATGGGAGCCGGGCTATTGGAAAAAATAGGTCGTGAAGTGGGGGAGAAAGTCACCATTTTATACACGACTCCTTTTGGTTCCTTTAAAGGTTCTACTTTTCAGATTGTCGGGAAATATCAAACTGATATACTGGCGCTGAATGATAGGCTTTTCTTCCTTCCATTGGGTCAAGCCCAGAGGATTTTGGAGATGCCGGGTGAGGTAACGGAATTACTTTTGATTACTTCAAATTACGATAAAGCTGCTTCGGTTTTACCCGGTCTCGATGAATTGTTTTCCCATGAAGATGAGTCTGGAAAATATACCTTGCAGCTTTGGAATAAAGGTTATGATTTAATTGAACTTTTTGACTTTGCAGTTAAAATGTACAATTCTATCTATATTTTTATCATCATATTGTCCTGTTTTGTTTTGGTGAATACACTGATCATGATTATCAATGAACGTACCCGTGAAATCGGGATGATGAGTGCCCTGGGCTTAAAAAGTAGGGAAATATTGTATCTATTTACCATGGAAGGAGCAATTATTGGGATACTTGGTAGTGCTCTTGGTACTGTGCTGGGTGGAATATTGACCAGGGTTTTCTCTGTTGTCGGTATCGATTATTCCGCGGCTTTTGAGGGAATAGAAAGCACAGATTTTTTGATGAGCCCAATTTATTATACTGTCTTTAGTTTGGAGAATCTTGTTTTTTGCTTTGTATTAGGGGTAGTCATTACCACTATTGCCTGTGTTATCCCGGCGAGAAAAGCCGCTAAGCTTGAACCGACCGAAGCCTTGAGACAAATATAAAAACAAGTGATGAGTGATGAGTAATGAGTAACAAGACAAGCAACAAGTGATGAGTAATCAGTGATAAGTAATGAGTAACAAGATAAGTAACAAGTGATAAGTAATGAGTGATAAGTGACAAAACAAGTGGCAGCAAGTAACAAGTAATGAGTAATCAGTAATGAGTAATCAGTAATGAGTAATCAGTAATGAGTAATCAGTAATGAGT
>NCRO01000091.1 GCA_002849045.2 Candidatus Sediminicultor secundus | reverse complement strand
TTCATCTTCCAGTTGTCTTTCTGTTTATACTCTACTTTGGCTACTAAATTTCCAAAATTTTCCGTAACAAAATTATAATTAGTGGATAAATCTAATTTAACTTTTTCGGAGGGCTTTAAGGTCAATTTTCCACTCACTGTGTTAGTTAGAGGAGCAATGTAATCAAAATTAAAAGGAGTTGGACCTACTGATTTATTATAACTATAAGAGAGTGTAGCGGAGACGTTACTTTCATAAGAAGCCTTTAAATCCATTTTCCCTCCCAAAAGATAGCGGGCTTCTCCAGTCAGATAAACATCCTGGCGGAAAATTCCCGAAGGGGTTAAAGTTAAATATTCACCCAAATTAAAAGGTCTTTTAACATTAATAATATATTCTCCCCGCCAGTTATCTTCCTCGGTAGCTGCTTCATAAAAATGTCCCACCGAGGCATCAATATCATAAGTTATTTTGGTATCCCCGATGGCGGTAGCACTTTTGTTAAAAACAAACTCAGGTAAACGGTTGATTATCTTAGAAATGTTTTCTCCGGTATAATTATCACCATCCAGGTCAAACCTCTTTTCGGTTGTCAAATTTAAAGTATAACCCTCACCCTTATATTTTAGTTCCCATTTTGGTTTTAATTCGAGGTCTGCCACTTCCTGACTGGCCGGGTTTTTGTCAGTGTAAACCAAAGTGAGGACTGAACTTAATTTATCATTAAAAGTGAAATTATGGTTCACTTTAATGTTACCATCGATACTTAAATCCTCTTGCCCCAGTCCTGTTCCGCTAAAATTATATTTGCCACTAATTTTAAGCTTATATTTTTCTCCGTCTTTATCAAAACTGAATTGGGATTTTAGAGTATTATAAGGGAGTTCTCCTCCTTCAGCTTTAGTTCCACTATAGTTAAGAGTTACTTGGGTCTTGATATTTTCCTCTGTAAATTCTTGTTTATAATTTAGATTTCCGGTTAATTTAAATTCACCCGAATCTTTTTCCTTGATTTGATATAAGTATAAAGAAGTTTCCCCGGAATTATTCTCATCTCCTATTTCCCAGGTATGTTCAACCCCCGTACCAATCCCTTTCTTTTCAAACCAGTCAACATAAAGGGTTCCATAAGATTTATCATTTACATAATAATTAAAATAAGTCTTTATAAACCAGCCGTCATTGCTGTTTTGTCCTATTTTGGGTAGAATGGGAAGTTGGGTTTTACGATCTAAAAAAATCAGGAAATAGGGGAGGGTAATAATTTTAGTCTTGCCTTCATACCAGGAAATATTACGGGCAATTATTTTATCCTTGGGATAGATAATCATTTCTTTAGCGACTATGTGATAGTGAGGTTCTTCTAAATCACAGGTTGTAAAACCTCCTTCGGTAAGTTCCACTGTTTCTGGGAAGTTTTCCATCTTCTCTCCCTGATAATATATCTTTCCCTTGATGCCTTCCCCGGTTAATTCACCCTTTAAGCGGAGCAAAATTATTTTTTTGGTCTCCCAGTTATAGGTAAGTTCCTCACAGTTAGTTTCGGTCTCATCTTGTTTAAAGAGGACTTCTCCGGAGGCGAAGAGAAGGTTGGTGGTTAAATTAATCTTCAGATAATCAGCCTTTATCTCGATGTCCTGGTATTTGAGCTGTACCCCATCTTTAGCGATAATTAGGTCTTCTTCATCGACTTTTTCATAAGTAATAAATTCAGCAGTAAGGGAAATATCTAGTTCTTCTTCTGTTTCCTCTTCTATGGCTGTTTCTAATTCATTTGTCTTTTTGGTTTCTTGCGCATAAGAAGAAGTTAGGATTAAATTTGTATTTATATTTAAAAATAAAAATAGAATTATTGAAAATAATATTAAAAAAATTGCTGCATTTCTTGTTGTTCCCATTATGGTTCTCATCATATTCTAGATATTCCTTAAAAACTATAAGCTGATAACTGAAAATCGATTTTCTTTATCTAAAAACCAAAAACTAATGACTAAAAACTATCTTTAATTGGTTAATTGGTCAATCGGAGAATTGGTTAATTGTATTAACTTGCATCTTGCACCTTGCACCTGTATTTCTTACTAACGACTATTTTATCCTGCGTTTTGTACTTTACTTCCTAACTAGCTAACCAACTAACCAAATTCACTTTTTCTCCGATCCAAGCATAATAAGCACCCCTAAAATACCAAAAATCATGTTAGGTGCCCAGGCCGCCAGAACTGGCGTTAACATATCTCCTCTTCCCATGGATCTGGTAGTGGAAAGTAGGATGTAATAAAGTAAAACCAGGACAATGCTGAGGATCACTCCGGTAGCTTTGCTCCCCCGTTTTACCCGCAGGCCCAAAGGCACTCCCAGCAGCACAAAGATTAACCCGCTAAAGGGGATAGAATATTTCATATAGAGGTCTACTTTGAAATTTTTAGTATCTGCCCCCACCTGTTCTAAAATATCTATCTGTTGTTTTAATTCCTTGCTACTCATCTCTTGGGGGGTTCTCTGATTTTTAAAGAATTTTTGCAGGTCTTCCTTGACAATTATATCCATATTTGCAAAACTCATTTCATAGGTGATTTTGCCATCTTTATCATAATTATATATAGTCCCATTCTCCAGTTTCCAGGTATCGATTACCCACTTACCTGACTTGGCGGTTATCATTCGGGGAAATTTTTCCCGAGTCATTTCATAGATCATAATGTCTTGCATAATCATATTCTTTTCGTCTAATCGATTGATATAGAAATAACGGTTTTCAGCATCACGGAAAAATACGTTTCGCCTAATATTGGGTGGGCCTTTCTTTAATACAATCTCCCGGATAATATTTTGTGAGATATGGTTGGCCTCGGGAACGATATAATCATTAATCACAAAAGCCAAAATACTGATGGCCAAAGCAGCAGTCAAAAAAGGGAACATTATTCGGCGCAGGCTTATCCCTCCTGCTCTCATGGCGGTTATCTCACCATCTGTGGATAGGCGGCCAATAGCCAGTTCGCTGGAAGCCAGCAAAGAGATAGGGAAGGTTACTACCAGAAATGCCGGAAGGCGATAGGCTAATAACTTGACAATATAGGGCCAGGCCACTCTCTTATTAATTAACATATCCATTAACTCAAAGAGAGTTTGCATGATTAACATAATGGTTAGGGCGGCAACAGCCAGAGCCACAAAGCTCATTACTTCCTTTACAATATAGCGGTCTAATACCTTAGGCCGCGGAAACTTCCTGATTGATATATTTACAGTCATCATTCTCCTACTTAAAACATTTTTCTAAGTATATCATATTTTCATTCTTTACAAAAATTAAAAAATGACAAATTTGGTGCCTGGCACCAGATTTGTCATTTGGTTTTTTCTACTTTACTTACATCTCCTGCCCGCAACTATATGCTATACACTTTACACTACCCGCTATTTTTTTCTATCTTTTCTTTCTCTTTCTTAACTCGATACCCGATACTATATACTCGATACTTTATTTTTATGGATTTGCCAAAAGTGGGTTGTATATTATATAATTTAAAAGATTAGAAATTAGAGAAAAAGAAGGAAATATGACGAATAGGTATATGAAAAATAATGCAAGCAAAAAAAATAGAATATTTTCTTTAATAATGTGTATCGCTTTTTCTTTGCTCTTTATTCTTATGGTTCAAGCTTTACCTTTGTTTGGCGCTACGGCTATCGCACTAGCCAGTTCGGGTCCCTCTATTTACTTTCCGGAAGATTCCTGGGATTTTGGAGAAATTACTCCTGATGAGCTTCCTACACATATCTTTACATTCGAAAATAGCGGAGATGAGATTTTAATTATCAAATGGGTTAAGGTTAGCTGTGAATCCTGTATTGACCCTCTAATTTCTACTAAAGAACTTAATCCGGGAGAAGTGGGTGAACTAAAAATTACCGTTAATTCACTGGATATGATAGGGTGGTTCACCAAGCGGATTTATGTAGAATCTAATGACCCGGTCAATCCTCGGTTAGAAGTTATCGTATCCGGATTTATTAAAGAAAAAAATGAACCTACCGCCAAGGTTCAACCCAAGCCCCAGCCCCAGACTCCTTTTAGAATAGGAATGTCTTATTTTGGCAAGGGAGAATACGATAAAGCTATTATTGAATTTGAAAAATCAATTGAATTGGACGAAAACCATACAGAGAGTTACTATTACCTGGGGCAATGTTATCTTCAAAAAGGCATAATAGAATATAATAACAAAAATATTTTAAAAGCCTACAGTTTATACCGAAAAGCTAATAAGTTCGCGGAGCAAGTCATACCTCAATATGAACAAATTATTAAAAATAATCCGGAAGATTTAAATAGTTATCTCAGATTAGGCTATATCTATGAAGTAAGAAGCATAGTCCCCTTTATCAATGATTACAATAAAGCTTTAGAATATTATTTAAAAGCTTTAGATTTAACAACAAGCTCTTCTCCAGCAGGGAATACAGGAATTATTATTTACCTTAACACCAGGATAGGATATATACATTTTGAGAAAAAGAAATACTCCCAAGCTAAAGAATATTTGGAAAAAGCGGAAGAGATGTCTCCCCAAAATGTAGAAGTTGCCTATTATTTGGGATTATCTTATGATAAAATAGGGGAAAAAGAGAAAGCCCGAGAATGCCTCTCCCGAGTGATTGAACTTGCCCCTCAATCGGGGTTTGCCCAAGAAGCGGAAAAAAAATTAAAGAAATTAAATAAATAAAAACTGGTTGCAAGTTACAAGTTGCGAGATTATTCAATAGTTAGAGGATATAAAAAGAATATGTTTGATAAATTTAATGATATAAAAAAAATAGTCGCAGAAGAAAAGAATATCTTATTAACTTATATTTTTGGCTCTCAATTAAAGGGGAAAATAGGCCCGCTAAGTGATTATGATTTTGCAGTTTTTTTGTCACAAAAAATATCTTTTCCATTTAAATATAGATTAAAAAACAAATTAATTAATATTTTGGACAATAAACAAGTGGACCTGGTTATTCTTAATGATGCTCCTATAGAATTAAAATATAAAGTTGTTGCTACAGGAAAAGTTATTTTTCAGAAAAATTCTATAGTTAGGACTGAGTTTGAAGCAGATACCTTAAGTCAATATTTCGATTATTTACCTGTTTTACGGGCACAAAAAAAAGATATACTTAAAGTCAAATCTAAAGGAGAGAGACATGGAGACAGAATTCAGCGGTATAGAACAGCGCTTAGAAAGACTGAAGAAATGCTTAATAAAATTAGAGCCTTTTAAAGAAAAAAGTAAAAAAGAATTCTATCAAGATGAGTATTTACAAGATATCGTAGAAAGAAATTTAGAAGTTGCTATTCAATCCTGTATTGATATTGCCAACAGGATAATTTCCTTAGATGAATTAGAAAAACCTAAAGATTATTATGGCTCTATTATAAGGTTAGGGGAAGAAAGTATTTTACCGTATGATTTTGCTCAAAAATTTGCTCCTATTACTGGTTTTAGAAATATTTTAATTCACGAATATTTGGATATTGACTGGGATGAAGTATATAAAAATCTTCAAAAGATGGATCAATTCTATAAGTTTATGGATTATATTAAAAAATGGTTATCTCAAAGAAAATAGATTTTTTTGTACCTATTTAATCAAACACAGTACGCCGCGTTGCTGCGTTAATCGGCAAACTGGTTAACCGGGTAACTGGCTGTCCTACCGTGAAAACTTGTATTTGTGCTAACGACTATTCACTATTTACTAACGACTAATTTAACGGGCTAACCAAAAAGGAGGTTCTTATCATTGTTATTATTCTGGCTCTTATACACATCT
>NCRO01000090.1 GCA_002849045.2 Candidatus Sediminicultor secundus | reverse complement strand
GTAAGGATGGTAAGAGGAATTGGTAAGGCCAAAGCAGAGGTCTATGTGGATGACAATCTGGTAGCTTTTGCCGAGCTTCTCTTTACGGCAGTGGAAATTAGTCGTTAGTGAAAAGTGAATAGTATATAGTAAAGAAAATAGAAGACAGGAGCCAGAATTCAGAAGTCAGAAGCCAGAATAAGATAGTTTAGTATATAGCAAATACAGTAATAAGTGCTGAGTAATGTGCGACAAGTAATAAGTTTCGAGTTGCAAGTTACAAGTTTGATAAAAAGAAGTAGGGGCGTATTGTTATACGCCCTTAATGGTCTATACAAAACTGTAGGACAGGCGTCTCGTCTGTCAAGGTAGGGGCTTGATTTATCAAGCCCGTCTGTTTCTTCTGTCATTCCTGCGAAAGCAGGAATCCAGAGCATTTCTACCCACATATATGAATTGAATTAACTGGGGCAAACTGGCAAACTGGCAAACTGGATAACCGGCTAACTGATGTAATTGGTGAATAGGTCAATTGGTCAATTGGTGAATTATATTGTCTTGCATCTTGTATTTTAACTAACGACTATTCACTAACGACTAACGACTAATTTAAGGGAGAAAATCGTGCAGGGAATAAGGACAGAAAATTTAGTAAAAATTTACCGAAAAAGACGAGTAGTTGATGATATTAGTTTAGAGATTAATAAAGGCGAGGTAGTAGGTCTTTTAGGGCCAAATGGTGCAGGAAAGACCACTACCTTTTATATTATAGTTGGTTTAATAGCCCCGGACAAGGGGAAAGTGTCTTTTAACAGTAAAGAAATTACCAAAGTACCTATGTTTCAAAGAGCCAGGATGGGTTTGGGGTATTTAGCCCAGGAACCTTCAATTTTTCGTAAGCTTACTGTAGAAGAAAATCTCTTTCTAATTTTAGAGTCTTTAGGAGTCAAAAGAGATGAACAGAGAGAAAGATGCTATTCTTTATTAAAGGAGTTGGAAATAGACCATCTCGCTGATTACAAAGGGTATATGCTCTCCGGAGGGGAAAGGCGTCGGGTAGAGATAGCCCGAACCTTAACCAGCTCGCCTTCTTTTATGTTGCTTGATGAACCCTTTACCGGAGTTGACCCTATTGCAGTTTATGATATTCAGGAAATAATTTCTTATCTAAAAGAAAAAGGGTTAGGGATATTAGTTACCGACCATAATGTGAGGGAGACTCTTAAAATTACCGATAGAGCTTATATTATGCATAATGGAAAAATACTGACTTCAGGAACTCCCCGCCACGTAGCTAATTGCGAAATCACCCGCAAAATCTATCTGGGGGAAAGATTTAATTTGTAAAATTAGTGAATAGTCGTTAGTCGTTAGTGAGTAGTGAATAGTATTAAAAAGATTAAGAATAAGAAAGCATAAATCGTAATATGAAGATAAAAAGTTATAAAGATTTAAATATATGGAAAAGAAGTAGTAGAAGATATATATAAAATAACTAAGAATTTCCCTAAGGAAGAAATATACGGATTGACCAGTCAGCTAAGAAGGTCAGCTGTTTCAATTCCTTCAAACATAGCAGAAGGATTTGCAAGGTTCTCTAATAAAGAATATAAACAATTCCTGTTTATCTCTCTGGGGACTTGTGCCGAACTTTCTACTCAAATTATTATTGCCTTGCGACTGGGATATTTTGAAAACAAGGAAGCTGATAAATTACTAAATGAAATTGATGAGATTAGTAAAATGACTATGAGCCTAATTAAAAAACTAGATATTAACTAATGAATAACTGACAAATTCACTAACGACTAGTTTATTTTGTATTTAATGCTAACGACTAACGACTATTCACTATTCACTAACGACTAAACGGACGACTGAAAGGAGTCCAAAAAGACATGTACAGTCTTATTTTAGTATTTACAGTTATCATAATAAGTGGATTAATTGCTTTTGTCGGTGACTGGGTAGGCCTTAAAATAGGCAAAAAAAGAGTGACCATCTTTGGATTACGTCCCCACTCTACAGCTATATTTATTACTATAATTAGCGGGATTTTGATTGCTATTATTACAGTAACCATACTTGCTATCTCCTCCAATGACGTTAGAACTGCCCTATTCGGAATGGAAGAGTTAAAGGAAAAGCTTTCCTATTTATCCCGGGAAGTAGAGTTAAGAAATATGCAGCTATCCTCTACCAAAGAAGATCTAAAGAAAAAAACTACTCAATTGCAAGAAATGGAGGAGAAATATCAGAAATTATCTGAAGATATAAAAAGCAAAACAAGTCAATTAGAATCTTTTAATGATGAGGTTATTAATGCCTTTTCCCAAGCCCAACCTAAAGGACTGCTTACCACCAATCAATATAAAGTTCTGACCTCCTGTCATTATTATCAGGAATGCATGGGGCTTTCACCTACAACACCAGGTGACTTTGACCCCTTTGGAGTGTTTACTATGGCTTTGTGTGAAGGCTGTGGTTATTTAGGCAGTTACCCGGCGGATACCAATCTGGATACTAAAGTTAGTTTACAGGAAGCATATCTTTATATAAAATTATATGTACAGGATCTAAGCAATACATATCCTTATTTAAATATTGATCAGGATGTTCAGGTATATCCAAATAATTCTACTTTTACTGTTGTGGAATATTGAATTTAGTTAGTTGGTTAGCGGGTTAAGATAAAGATTATTAGACAGTTCATCGGCTAAATTAGTCGTTAGTGAATAATATTTAGTATTAAATTCAAGTTGCAGGTTGCAGGTTGCTAGTTGAGATTGCTTCGTCACTTTGCTCCTCGCAATGACAAAAACATATACACTAAACGCTCTACGCAAATTCTCTTAACTGAAAAACTGGGGAACTGGATAATTTTGGAACTTGTCATTTATTAATCACCGAGGGCAGACAAAAGGTCTGCCCTTACATATTTTACATTATACTATATACTGATTTAGCCTCTGACTTTTAATTCACAAAATCCTTTGTTCTTTCCTAACTATTCACTATTCACTAACGACTAACGACTATTCACTATTTCACTGTACCAACGCTATTACCGTAGTATCACTTTCAACCTGCAGGAACATTTCGGTTCCCTCTTCTATTTTTACATTTTTACCCGGGACTAAGGCTCCAAAAACTAATCCTATAGGATTGCTTAAAATAATAAATCCTAAAATTCCTGCCCCTATTGCCACATATAATCTCTTATTTTCTTCTTCTGCCTCTTCTCCTAATATTAAACTAAGAGAAGTACCGTCTAATGCTGAAAGTGATTTAAATTCTATCTCTAACTTTCCAGGTCGAGATAAAAGAGTAGCCTTTTTAGCTTTGGTTATTTCACCTACTCCTTCAGAATTGACGGGGATAATCAATTTATTATCCAAAAATACATTTTCACTTATTTGAAAAATAAATGTTTCGCCTGTTTTATTACTTTTAGAACTTAAAGTACTCAAAAAACGAATAGGCGCCAGGGTACCAGCAGGAATTGCCACTTCTTCTACTTGTGGCCTACCTTCTTTAAAACAAACTCCAAAAATGCTCTCTGCCCTCATAGCCAGGACATCAGATGATGTTTTGCCAAACAATACATTCTCTAAATTTTCTATTTTAGCAATTAAAGGTTCAGAGGTAATTTTTTCTTCTAATATCCACTGAGAAGCATTGATTTTAAAAATTACGGAAGGGTCTTCCGGAGTTCCTGAAATTATAAATTCTTTTAACTGTTTTGCTCTACTGGTAATTGTTCCAGGGAGAGTTCGACCCACTAATTCTTTTTCTAAATATTCTACCCGTTCAACCAAAGGTTTCTCCTGGGTTACCCCATAGATAGCCATTTCTACCTGGGATAAATCCTCTAATAAGGTTGCTTGAGAAACCTCTGCCGCCCAGGAAAATTGAGCTAATACCGAAGTACAAATAAAAACAATTACTAAAAGAAGAGAAAATGATTTTTTAAATAACATTAAGGTCACCTACCTTTGAAAATAAT
Source organism: Candidatus Sediminicultor secundus (assembly GCA_002849045.2). Next base: position 304 of record NCRO01000090.1, on the reverse strand, counting down.
CTATCGATTATTTTAATTAACCAATTGACCAATTAGCCAATCAACCAATTAAAATACAAAACTGGTTTTTGGTTATTAGTTATTGGTTATTAGTTTTTAGTTTTAAGATAATGTTGCCGTACTCTGATAAATCAGAGGTCATAATGCCATTAAAGACAGGCGGGCCTGTCTTCGTGAAAACGGGGAACGCCTGTCCTACGTATGAAACGGGTTCGATGAATCGAACCTCTACCTCCTAAACACCAACCGCTAATAATCTTCTGACTCCTGAATTATTTTTTCTTCACTATATACTATTCACAAA
>NCRO01000009.1 GCA_002849045.2 Candidatus Sediminicultor secundus | reverse complement strand
AGATGTGTATAAGAGACATATTCAACACAACACGAAGAACTTTCCCTTTTTTTAAAAATATTTTCTAAAAAGCTTGACAAATACTTTTTCATATATTATCATAGTTGCATGATGGTGCAAATAAACAAACATTTAAAAAAAGAACAAAAAGGTGAAGATAGGGGATGCTGTGGTATTCCTGGGATTCCTGAACCTCGCTTTTTAAAGGCATTTAGTGATTCTACAAGACTTCGTATCCTCGCCCATTTGGTGGAGGCTAAGGAGCCTCAAATGGTCAGCGAGATTGCAAAAAATTTTCCTATTGATGTTTCTGTAGTATCTCGTCACCTTGCTATACTTCGGGACGAGGGGATTCTATTTGCAGAGAAGCAGGGCAAAGAGGTTTATTATTCGGTACGATACGAATTTTTATCCTCGATCTTTCGGGGTTTTGCCAGTGCTATTGAATCATGTTGCCCGTCTAAAGAGAAAAATGAATAATAAAAATACAAGGGAGTGAAATTTTTTTATTATTATATTTGCATAATTACGCAACTGTGCTACTATACAAAAGAAAAAAATCAAAAAAATAAAGAAAAAGGAGAATATTTCATGAATACTAAAGAAAAGAAAATTGATGCAAAAAAGATCAGAGAGGAAGTAAAAAAAACTTATGCTGAAGCAATATCCCGGAAAAACCTAAGTTGTTGTAGTAGTCTTGAAGAAACATGTTGTTCTGTTAAAGCAAAAGATATCGGCTACAGTGAAGATGAACTTAATAATCTTCTTACAGATTCTAATATTAAAACTTTTGGTTGTGGAAATCCATTAGCCTACAGTGAAGTCAGGGAAGGTGATGTTGTACTTGATCTGGGTCCGGGTGCCGGGCTTGATCTTTTGATTGCTGCCCGTAAGGTGGGACCCTCAGGACAGGTCATTGGCGTGGATATGACCGAAGAGATGATTAGTAAAGCGAAGGAGAATATCAAGGCTGCAGGAGTCAAGAATGTTGAGGTACGCAAAGGATTAATCGAGGATCTTCCCGTTGAATCATCTTCGGTTGATTGGGTAATCTCTAACTGTGTTATTAATCTTTCTCCGGAGAAAGAGAAAGTATTTTCTGAGATTGCTCGTGTGCTAAAACCAGGAGGTCGAATGGTAGTTTCAGATATGGTGGGTGAGAATATTCCAGAATGGTTGAGAGAAAATAAAAACTTATACAGTGCCTGTATTTCCGGAGTGATCAGTGAAAAGGAATATCTTTCTGGACTGCGTAAAGCAGGACTTGAGAAAGTGAAGGTTTCCGAGCGTATTGTATATCAATCAGACGAGCTGGAGTCAATTATTAAATCATCTGATGGTCTTTCTTTTTTTCCAGCTTTAGAAAACGAAAAAGAGTTTGAATTAAACAAGGCTGTCAGGCGAATTGCTAAAGAACTTGAGGGCAAAGTGGCGAGTGTTAAGATTTCTGCTTGCAAACTGATATCTTAAAGTTTTTAATAATAAAAAATGTAACTTATTACGGGGAATGGGCTATAATAGTTTATAGTCCATTCCCATTTTTAAATAAATATATTTTTGATAAGTTACCTCTGAGGGAGATTAGTAACAAATTTAAATAGGTTTTAAAAAATTACAAAATAATAAAGGAGGATTTAAAAAAGTGAAAAAAGAGGTTTTACTCAGTAAAAAGGCACCAGCCGCTATCGGTCCTTATTCTCCTGCCTTAAAGGTGGGGAATTTAATATTTGCTTCCGGACAGATACCTATTGACCCTAAGACTGGGAAAATGATAGAGGGAGATATTGAAGCACAGGCCAGGATGGCATTAGATAATTTGAAAGCAGTTTTAGAACCTTACTCCATCGGTTTGGAAAATGTAGTAAAAACCATCATCTTTCTCAAAGATATGAATAATTTTGCCCGGGTTAATAAAGTTTATGGCGAATATTTTAAGAAAAAATTTCCGGCACGCAGCTGTATTGAAGTATCCCGCCTTCCCAAGGATGCAGAAATAGAGATTGAAGCCATAGCTTTTTGCATTTAATTCTACAAGAGATGTTTACCGCAAAGAAAAAAATTTGTTTGCATTAATTGAGTGAAGATTTTTGTTGATAATCTATTTTTTATCTAATTTTTATTTGACAAAAGAAAAAAAATTATGCTATTATGAAATCGATATCAGAAAGCGATTTCATAAACAGGAGAAATTATGGAAAAAGTATTGGTATTAGGAAGTATCAATATAGATTTTGTCTCCTTTGTTTCTCGCTACCCTCAACCCGGCGAAACCCTTGTTAGCAGTGATTTCGGTATCTTTCAAGGAGGCAAGGGGGCTAATCAGGCTATCGCCCTGGCTAAATTAGATGTTCCTACTGTGATGTTAGGCAAAGTAGGAAAAGATGTCCTCAGTAATTTTTCTCTTTCCTCACTGCAAGAAAGCAGAGTAGATATTACCGGAGTTTTCAAAAGTCAAAAAAATTCTACCGGTTCTGCCTCTATCTGGGTCAATGCCCAGGGTCAGAATTCTATCGTAATCTATCCCGGAGCTAATGGAGAAGTTGACGAAGATTTTATTATCCAGCATGAAAAATTCTTTGATGACGCCTCCTGGCTTTTAACCCAATTTGAAATCCCTTTGAAGTCAATTCTTTTAGCCCTAAAATTTGCCAAAAAACATGGCTTAAAGACCGTAATGGATCCTGCCCCAGCAAAAAAAATAAACAATGACGATATCTGGGGATTAGTAGATTACCTCCTTCCCAATGAAATAGAGCTAAAAGAACTTACTCGCACCGAGAATATTTTAAAAGCCATTCATACCCTTAAATCCCGGGGAGTAAAAGAAGTCATTGTCAAATTAGGTAAGCAGGGAGCAGCATATGAAAGCAAGGGTAAATTAATTACTTTTCCGGCCACACCGGTGGAACAGAGAATAGATACTACCGGAGCCGGAGATTGCTTTATCGCTGGCTTTTTGTATGGAATGATTCAGCAGAGTGATATTTCCCAGGCGATTAAAATAGCCAACCTGACTGCTTCTTACTCTATCCAGAAAAAAGGGGCAGCAATATCTTTCCCGAAAAAATCTGAGATTAATTGGAAAAAATTGGAATGAAGAAAAAAAGTACCATTTATGATGTGGCAAAAATAGCAGGGGTTTCTCCTTCAACAATATCAAGGGTAATGAATACCCCCGAAATAGTGGCAGAAGATACTCGCCAGAAAGTTATAAATGCCGTAAAAGAATTGGCTTATATTCCCAATATGATGGCAGCAAGTATGCCCAGGAGAAGGACAAATTATATAGGTTTAATAATACCGGATATAACCAATATATTTTTTTCTAATTTAGTAAGAGGGGTTCAGGATGTTTGTGAAAAGCATGGATACAGCGTGTTGGTGGTGAATTCAGACGATAGTCAGGAAAAGGAAGGTCGTTATTTAAAGCTTTTATATTCCCGACGGGTAGATGGAGTAATTTTGACGGTAGCTGGTTATCGTGAGGAGGAGTTTCCCGAAGAAGAGTTATCCTTACTTAAAAAGATGAACATAGTGCTTATTGATAGAGAGATAAATGGAATGACGACTCCCATCGTTAAGGTAAATAATTTTGCTGGGGCTTATTCTGCAGTTAAATATTTGCTGACAATGGGGCATAGGAAGATAATGTATTTAGCTGGAATAAAAGGAACCAAAACTAATCTGGAAAGAGAAAAAGGTTATCTGGCTGCCCTAAAAGAGGCTCATATAAATTGGAAAAAAGAATTGGTGGCTGATTTCCGTTTGGATACTGCTTATCAGAAAATAATACACCATTGGCCTCAGTTAAAGAATTCAGATGAATTGCCTACGGCACTCTTTGCGGCCAATGACCTGATGGCTATCGGGGCTTTAAAAGCCTTTGCCCAGCTAAAGATTCAGGTACCGGAAGATATATCCATAATCGGATTTGATAATATACCCTTTTCTGATTGCACATATCCTCCCTTGACCACTATTGCCCAACCTACTTATCAGATGGGTCAAAAGGCAGTTGAGACTTTACTTAAACTTATAGATAGGAAGAAAATAAAGAAATCTGTGGAGTTTGAGACTGAGCTTATTGAACGGGATTCAGTAAGCAGATGGGAGGTTTAAAGATGAAAAAAAAATGGAATTTTAAATCCTCAACTTAATAGAGTTATCTCTGAGATGGGGCATCGTGACATGTTAATAATTGCTGATGCCGGTTTGCCCATTCCTAAAGAAGTGGAGAGAATTGATTTAGCTTTAAAATGCGGGACTCCTCCTTTCGCAGAAGTCTTGCCAGCAGTCCTTTCCGAATTAAAGGTCGAAGAGGCCTATGTAGCTAAGGAAATTAAAGAAAAAAATCCTCAAACCTTAAATTTGATTTCCTCATTAATAGAGGAAGTTAAGTTTATTACTCATGAAGAGTTAAAAGAATTATCTAAACAGGCCAGAGCGGTTGTTAGGACGGGAGAATGTAGTTCTTATGCCAATATTATTCTAATCTCAGGAGTGATATTTTGAATGATTTAGCCTTAGAATTTATTAATATTTCTAAAAGTTTTCCCGGAGTGCAGGCTTTAAAAGAAGTCAGTATTCAGATAAAGAAAGCTGATGTTCATGCAATTGTAGGAGAAAACGGGGCTGGCAAATCAACTTTGATGAAGATAGCTGTAGGGGAATTGCTCCGTGATGCCGGGATTATCAAAGTATTTGGCCAGGAAGCTCAAATTAATTCTCCTTCTGACGGCTATAGTTATGGAATTAGTTTAATTCATCAGGAATTTAGTTTAGTTTCTACTTTAGATATAGCCCAAAATATCTTTTTAGGTCGGGAATTAACCAGAGGACATTTACCCTTTATGGATAGTAACTTAATGTATAAACAGACCGAGGAAATTTTAGATTCCCTGAAGATGTTTCATTTAGATTCCCACTTAAAGATAGGAGATTTAACTGTTGCCCAGAAGCAAGTGGTAGAGATTGCTAAAGCCTTATCTTTAAATTCTAAAATAATTATTATGGATGAACCTACTGCTGCCTTAACTTTAGAAGAAACCGGCCGTCTCTTTGAAGTAATTCGGGGGCTAAAAGCCAAGGGGGTTACCACGCTTTTTATCTCTCACCGCTTAGAAGAGATATTCGAGATAGCTGATAAAGTAAGTATTCTGCGGGATGGAGAATTAATCTTGACTAAACCGGTAGCTCAGATTGACCGTAATCAGGTGATTAATAATATGGTCGGTCGTTCTTTAGAGTTTATCTTTCCCCCTAAGGCCAAACAGAAAGAAGAAAGTAAGGTAATTTTTGAAGTAAAAAAAATAAATAAAGAAAGACAATTTTCAGATGTCTCTTTTCAACTTAAAGAAGGAGAAATTCTTGGTCTGGCTGGTCTGGTAGGCTCTGGTCTTTCGGAGGTAGCTCTGGCTATCTTTGGTCTAAACCATTTAGATACAGGAGAGTTATATATAGAAGGAGAAAAAGTAAATATAAATTCCCCTTTTGAAGCCATTAAACACGGTCTGGCTTTACTACCGGAAGACCGAAGGAAATTGGGATTGGTCATTGTTAGAAGCGTATTAGAAAATCTTACTCTTCCAGCACTTTATTGGGATATTGCTAAAAAATATTTTATTGACTTGAAGAGAGAATTGTTGAAGGCTAAAGAAGCACAGAAGGAATTATCTATTCGTTTTGCTTCCTTTTCCCAGAAAGTAGAGTCTTTAAGCGGAGGTAATCAACAGAAGGTGGTGGTTGGTAAATGGTTGCTCACCAGGCCTAAGATTTTGATTATGAATGAACCCACCAGAGGGATAGATGTAGGAGCTAAATTAGAAATTTATAATATTGTTAATACTCTCGCCCAAAGAGGGATGGGAATAATCTTTATCTCTTCTGAGTTTTCAGAAATATTAGGAATTGCTCATCGAGTTTTAGTAATGAGCGAAGGAAGAGTTACTACAGAATTAGATCCGGAGAATTCAACAGAAGAAGATATTTTAAAATTTGCCACCAGAAAAAAGGTGTCTTAATATGAAAAATTTACAGTTTACAGATATGATACGGCGATATGGAATATTAATCGGTTTAATCGGATTAATTACCGGATTTTCTGTTTTATCCGAGCGATTTTTCGCTATATCAAATATGCTTATTGTAATGAGACAGACTTCTATTGTTGCTTTTCTGGCTGTGGGTATGTCCTTTGTGATTCTTGGAGCTGGCATAGATCTCTCCGTAGGTTCTGTTTTAGCTTTCTCCGGGGCGGTAGGAGCAGGAGTAATGCAAAACGGGGGAATATTTTTTGGCATTCTTGCTGGCCTGGCTCTGGGAACTGCTTTAGGGGCCTTTAATGGAATAGTAATTACTAAATTAAAGATACCTGCCTTTATCGCAACTCTAGCCATGATGGCTATAGCTCGGGGAGGAACCCTGGTTTATACCGGTGGACGCCCGATTACTGGTTTACCTTCTTCTTTTGCCTTTTTAGGAAGAGGATACATAGGAAACGTTCCTTTCCCTATAATTTTGATGTTCATTATATTTATATTAGCATATATTATTTTAAAATTAACCCGTTTTGGTCGTTATGTCTACGCCACCGGTGGCAATATTAATGCTGCCCGAGCATCAGGAATAAAAGTAGGTAATGTTATTATTTCTACCTTTGCTATTAGTGGTTTTCTTTCCGGATTGACTGGAATGGTTTTGGCTTCCCGGCTTAATTCTGCCCAACCAACAGCTGGTGTGGGTTATGAGTTAGATGCTATTGCAGCTGTAGTCTTGGGTGGAACTAATCTTTTTGGAGGAGAAGGGGAACTGTGGGGTACTCTGGTTGGAGCTTTTATTATGGGTATCCTGAATAATGGATTAAATATGCTTAATGTTTCCTCCTTTTACCAGCAGGTGGTAAAAGGCATAGTCATACTAATAGCTGTGACAGTAGCTCAAAGTGGTAAGAAATGAGAAATTACCAAAAAAAAAGGGGGTGGAGAAATATAGAAAAGAATCTTTGTAAGTTAGTTTTAAAATATTTTTAAAAATAATAAGGAGGTACTTTAAATGAAAAAGTTATTACTTGCACTTTGTTTGGTAGCAATTTTAGGAGTTTCTGCTTTTGCGAGTAGTATGACTATCGGATTATCGGTCTCTACTCTGAATAATCCTTTCTTTGTAACCTTAAGGGATGGTGCCATAGAGCAGGCAAAAGTCCTTGATGTGGATTTAGTAGTGATGGACGCTCAGGATGACCCGGCTAAACAGGTATCTGATATGGAAGACTTGATTCAGAAAAAAGTTGATGTCATTCTCTTAAATCCTACTGATGCCGATGCTTTAGTCCCCGCAGTAGAAGATGCAAATAAAGCTGGTATTCCTGTTTTAACCATTGACCGTAGTGTCAGCGGTGGAGTTGTAGCTCTGTATATTGCTTCCGATAATGTCAAAGGCGGAGAGATGGCTGCAGCCTACCTGGTAAAGCAATTAGGAGAAAAGGGTATCGTGGTAGAATTAGAAGGAATTGCTGGTTCATCTGCTGCCCGAGAGAGAGGCCAGGGTTTTGACACCTATATTGCTAAATTCTCCGGTATCAAATTCAAATTCTTTTTTATCTCTACTATCTTTTTTCCAATATCTTCAACCGAAACCTCATCCCATAACCCCTGATTAACCATAAGCAGGATTACAATCTGTTCCATCACGGAGTAAGGTGCATATTGATTCTGTTTTAAGATTTCTCTTATTCTTTTTCCTCTTTCCAGGATTTTTATGGTATTCTCATCTAACTGGGTCCCAAACCGGGAAAAGATTTCTAACTCTTGAAACTGTGAATAAGTTAAACGCAGGCTGCCCACCACCTCTTGATAGGAAGTTAATTGTGTTTTTCCTCCTACCCGGGATACTGACTTCCCTACATCAACGGCAGGTAAAAGCCCGCCCTGGAATAATTGAGGAGAAAGATAAATTTGACCATCGGTAATGGAAATAAGATTGGTAGGGATGTAAGCTGATAAATTCTGAGCCTGGGTTTCGATAATGGGCAAAGCAGTCAAAGAACCGCCACCCTTCTCTTTCTTCAGATGAGTCGCTCTTTCTAAAAGGCGGGAATGGATATAAAAAATATCTCCGGGATATGCTTCCCGGGCAGGCGGCCGTCTTAATAATAATGACAGCTCACGGTAAGAGCGGGCATGATGAGTTAAATCATCGTATATAACTAAAACATCTTTTCCTTTTTCCATAAAATATTCACCGATACTGGTCGCCGCATAAGGGGCAATATAATTCAAGCCGGGCGTATCTTCTCCTGATGCGATCATGACAATGGAATATTCCATAGCTCCTGACTTTTTAAGTTGAGCAACTACCCTGGCCAGGGAAGACATCTTTTGACCGATAGCACAATAAATACAGATAACCCCTTTATCTTTTTGATTAAGTATGGTATCCACGGCAATCGCTGTTTTCCCGGTCTGCCGATCTCCCAGGATAAGCTCCCGCTGTCCCCGGCCAATCGGCACCAGGGCATCGATTACTAAAATACCTGTCTGCAAAGGAACATATACCGGGGCTCTATCCATAATGGGAGGAGATTCACGTTCAATGGGATATCTCTCCATCGTTCTGATTGCCCCTAAATTGTCCAGGGGACGGCTCACCGGGTCAATGACCCTTCCCAGCAATGATTCGCCAACCGGGACATCCATTACCTGATTTGTTCTCCTCACTTCATCTCCGGCTTTGATCCCTTTCGCATCATCAAGAAGAATAATATCTACCTTGCCCGGTTCCAGATTAAAGACCATTCCCCGCTGACGGTCTTTAAAAATAACGATTTCCCCTGCCTTTACCTCCGGTAACCCTTTTGCGGTGACGATATCTTTACCTACCGCAGATACTATCCCAATTTCCTCCACATATAAAGATGCTTCCTGTTGTTTGACAACGCGATTCATGTTGGAAAAAGTAGTCTTTAAATTTTCTTTTAAAGATAAAGTGCTTATCTCTTTTGTTGGATTATCCATTAATACCCTCACATTAAAATTACATCTTAATCTATTTAATCTATCCAAATCACTTAGTTTTCTTTTTTTCAACATCCAATTCTTGAAAACTGATTTCAGTGAAAGCTTTCTTGAGCTGCTCCTCCAGTCCATCCAGGTAGTTTTCAATATTCCAGGAAATTTTCTTACCCTCTGTTCGAGTTTCAATACCACAAATCAAGTCAGGAGAAATCTTAAAATTAATTTCAACTTTATCGCCAATAATATCTTCCAAGGTTTTCCTGACCTCAGATTCTTTTTCTTTGGTAAGCCGAAAACTACTATTTACCCATATCTTCTGCTCATCCTTATTAATAAAGCGGACAAAATCAGCTTTTTCCTTTTTGGTTAACTTCCCCAACTGGACTAAGAAATTTTCAATCAGTTGATTTTCTAATTTTTCACCGGCCAAATCAGATAACACCTTTCTACTAATCTGGCAAACCTGTTCACAGGATAAATGACGAAGGTCCCTTAAAAAAGCAGTTCGTTGTTTTAATATGGCCTCACTCCAATTTTTTTGCTCTTCATCAATTTTTTTTCTGGCATCCTTCACCAATTCTTCCCGCTTCTTTTGGGCATCCTTCTTGGCCTGAGCAAGCATCTCATTCCATTTTTCCTGCAGTTCTTCCCTTATCCTGCGCTGTTCTTCCAATTCTTTCTGAGCTTCCTCTTTGGCTGCATCAGCATCTTGCATACGATCGGTGATTTGCATTTCCCTGTCATCCATAATCTTGATAATCCGATTAAACAAAAATCGTTTCAAGAGATAGATCAGGATTAAAAAATTAATAATTTGGGCAATAACGGTAAATGAATCTATAAGCATATTAACCCCCTACTGAGCTAAAACATAATTCCAAAAAGGATTGGCAAAAATAAGAATGACTGAAATAACCAAACAATAGATAGCGGTCGATTCAACCATAGCCAACCCCACAAACAATGTTCTGGTAATCGTATTTGCCTCATCCGGCTGTTGGGCAATCGCTCCCAACGCCCGGGCTAAGGCCATCCCTTCTCCTATGGCGGGTCCAATCGAGCCAATCGCAATGGTAAGTCCCGCAGTAATAATGGAAACTGCACCGATAATATCAATACTACTCATCTTCCTTACTCCCTTCTTTTTGATCTATCTGTTCCGGCTTACTTTCTATACGTGTTGCTGAAGCAATATAAACCGTTGCCAGCACGGTAAAGATATAAGCCTGTATTTGACCAATTAATAATCCTAAAACCTGCATAACAATGGGTACAAACAAAGGGGTGATTATAAATAAAACCGCCACTATCAATGTACCACTCATCATATTCCCAAATAACCTGACCGCCAGTGCCAGAATACGGGAAAAATCTCCGATAATATTAAAAGGCATCATAAATATAGAAGGTTCCAGATAATGTTTAAAATAGCCCCACATCCCCTTTTTTGCAATTCCAAAAATGGGTATGGCAAAAAAAACGCAAATAGCCAGCGCACTGGTGGTGGATAATGAACCTGTCGGGGGTTGATAACCGGGTATAATGGTTAGCATGCTGGATATTGAAATAAACAAAAACAGGGTTCCCAAAAAGGGAATGAAGGGATCCGGATTCTGCTGGGTAATTTCTTTCACCTGCTGCCGAATGTAGCCAATAATAACCTCCAAAAAATTTTGCCAACGACCGATTTTAGGCCCAATAGTTAAATTTTTTGTGGCCATCCAGCTGATAAAAATCAATAGCACCATAACCACCCAGGTAAAAAATATGGTGGCATTGATATGGATGCCATTCCACTGAAATATAATAATTGCATCCGGACTTATTTCCATTTCTAACTCCCTATCCTGTATTTAAATATTATTGCTTTAACCTTTTTTTCGTTTCCCAATCATTCTGCTTAAAAAAATACGACTAACAATAAAACCAGCCAGCAGGATTAAAATATTTTCCCACTCCCCCTGACGGGCAACATAGATTAATACCAAAAAAACGGCACCGGTTCTTATAATAAAACTTCCCAGGGTTAATACAATCGGTGAACGAGCTTGATTCATATTTTTGATGGTCAGCCATAACCCGCCGAAATAAAATAGCCCTAATCCCAGACCAATCAACAAATACAATAAGCTGTAAATGTTAATATTCATTCTTTATTTTCCTCTTCAATTTCTTTTCTTTCTTTCTCTACCCAGTACCAGGCATTCAAGCATCCAAGAATAATCCCCGCAAAGAGAAAAGTCAAAGTCCAGGAAATAGTGCCCGGCCATCTCCTGTCAGCCCAAATACCAAAAGCAATTCCAATCAAGGTAGGGACCATCACTGACCAGCCAATAACCCCAAACAAGCCCAGGCCAAACCAGATAGCCTGATCTTTTTTCCTTTGAGCCCTTAATTTTCGTTTCTCTTTTTTCTCAATTTTCTTTATAAAGCTATGCTTTATATCTTTTGGATTCTCCTTATTATTCATGTGCCTCCAAATTTAAAAAACTTCTTACAAAATCTGCTTCTAATTTACTCAAAGCTGTTTGGGCATCTTTTTCTCTCTCGTCTGTCTTTATAAATATCTCTTCCACTCTATCTTTTAATTCCCCCAAATCCTCTCCTTCTATCGCATTCCTGGTCGAAATAATTACTTTTTCTCCATATTTAACCAGGATTCCTTCATCGATGGCCAAAAAAACATCTTTCCCCTCCGGTGTAGTTAACATCAAAATCCCCGGAGTTAAGGAAGTGGTAAAATCAACATGTTTAGGCAGCAGACAAAACCATCCGTTTTCTGCTTCTGCCGTTACTTTTTTGACTTCCCTTTTTAAAAATGTCTTATCCGGTAACAATATCTTCAAATCAATCATTTTTAGTTTCTTCTTTAGCTTCTTCTATCGAACCAATCATATAAAGTGATTGCTCAGGATAACTGGCAAACTCATCATTTAAGATTTTCTCGCATCCTTCTAATGATTCAGCCAAACTAACCCGGCGGCCCTTATTGCCGGTAAACTGTTCTGTGGTGACAAAGGGCTGGGTCAAAAACTTTTCCAGGCGCCGGGCACGATTGACCGTTCTCTGGTCTTCCTTTGATAATTCCTCCAAACCCAGCATGGCTATAATATCCTTTAATTCCTCATATTCAGATAAGGTCTGCTTAACCTCCCGGGCTATCTGGTAATGCCTTTGACCAACAACCGTCGGTGTAAGCATATTAGAGGCAGATTTTAAGGGGTCCACAGCTGGATACAAACCTTGGCTGGACCGCTGTCGGGAAAGCACCACTGAAGCAGAAAGATGACTAAAAGTATGAACTGCTGCCGGGTCAGTAAAATCATCAGCCGGTACATAAACCGCCTGAATTGAGGTGATGGACCCGGTGGGGGAATTACAAATCCTTTCCTCAAGGTCAGCAATCTCACTTGCCAAGGTGGGTTGATACCCTACCCGAGAAGGTAATTCGCCTAAAAGACCGGAAACCTCGGCCCCGGCCTGGAAAGTCAAAAAAGTAACGGCAGAAGCAGAAAACGGATGGTTTTGTCTGCTGCCTACACATGTTGATTTTACCACTTCCTTAACTCCGGGGATTTTGATGTTAACTACACCGG
>NCRO01000089.1 GCA_002849045.2 Candidatus Sediminicultor secundus | reverse complement strand
GCCAGAGCTGCTGTTAGAGATGTAGGAAGAGCATTAGGAATTCCCTATGCTCGAGTGGATACTATCGCTAAAATGATCCCCTGGGAACCCAATATTACCATAGAAAAGGCCTTAAAGATGGAAAGCCGACTCAAAGAGTTAATGAAAAACGATGAGGATATAAAAAAATTGATTGAGACCGCTTCTTCTTTAGAAGGTTTAGCTCGACATGCTTCTACTCATGCTGCGGGCATAGTTCTTTCTCGAAAGCCACTGACTGATTACGTTCCTCTACAAAAGACAGCTGAAGGAGAAATATGTACCCAGTATGCTATGGCTGAATTGGAAGAACTTGGATTATCGAAAATGGATTTTTTAGGACTTCGCACTTTAACTGTTATAAGTAATGCTTTAAAAATAATAAAACATACTCAAGGAGAAAAGGTTGATATAAACAAGGTTCTTTTGGATGATAAAAAAGTATACAAGATGTTATCTAAAGGAAACTGTGCCGGTGTTTTCCAGTTAGAGAGTGAAGGGATGAGAGATTTAGTTAAAAGATTAAAACCTGAAAACATAGAAGATATTACTGCCTTGCTGGCATTGTATAGGCCAGGACCTTTGGGAAGCGGTATGATCGAGGATTTCATTAATAGGAAGAAGGGAATTGTAGAAATAAAGTATGCACATCCTCGATTAGAATCTATATTAAAGGAAACTTATGGAGTAATCGTTTATCAGGAACAGGTTATGAAAATTGCCAGTGAATTAGCAGGATTTACCTTAGGACAGGCAGATATTTTACGAAAAGCTATGGGAAAAAAACAGAAAGGAGTAATGGAAAAACAACGAGAACTTTTTATAAAAGGTGCTCAAAAAAATAATATTGAAAAAAATACAGCTGCTGAAATATTTGATTTGATTGCTTATTTTGCCGGATATGGTTTTAATAAATCTCACAGCGTTTCTTACGCGTTTATTTCTTACCAGACTGCCTATTTAAAAACTCATTATACAATAGAATATATGGCTTCTTTACTTACCAGTATTATGGGAAATAACGATAAGGTAGCTTTATATATAAAAGAATGCCGGAATATGAATATTGAAATACTGCCTCCCGATATAAATCAGAGTTTAGTAAATTTTACCGTAGTAGATGGGAAGGCTATTCGCTTTGGATTAGCTGCTGTGAAAAATGTTGGTGAAAAGGCTATAAAAACTATTATTGGAGAACGTAAAAGAAATTCTAATTTTACTTCTTTGCTCGATTTTTGCCAGAGAGTGGATTTAAGAGTAGTGAATAAGAGAGTAATTGAAAGTTTAATAAAATGTGGTGCCTTTGATTCTATTGGTGCAAAAAGATCCCAATTATTGGCAGTTTTAGATGTATCATTAAAAAGCGGGCAAGAATTTCAAAAATCTAAGAGAAATGGGCAGACTTCACTCTTTGATCTTTTTGAAAAAAGTAATTCAGATAAAGATGGCGATAGTTACCAGGATAAATTGCCAGATATATCAGAATTTTCTAAAAATGAACTCTTAGCTATGGAAAAAGAAATGTTAGGATTATATATTTCCTATCATCCATTGAATGATTATAAGGAAATATTAAAAAAAATTGTAACTTCTACCTCAATTGAATTAGCTAACTTTTCAGATAGAAGTAGAGTAGTTTTAGCGGGAGTGATTAATAATTTTAAAAGAAAGAGCACTAAAAATGGGAATCTTATGGCATTTATTACCTTAGAAGATTTAGAGGGTACTGTAGAGATAATAGCGTTTCCTAAGGTTTACGAAAAATACAAAGAAATGATAAAAAAAGATGAGATTGTCATAACAGAAGGACGGCTTGACGTGGCAGAAGGAAAGACAAAAATTATTGCTGAAAAAATATCTCTTTTAGGAAAATACATAAAAAATAAAAAACCTACTTCTAAAACAAAAGAGAAGAATAATAATCTTGCTGAAGAACTTCATCTCGAGATTAACACTGAAAAAAATGAACCTAATCTTCTAAGAAAGTTAAAAGAATTATTTTACGATTATCCAGGGAAAAGTCAAGTAGTACTTCATTTTAAGGATAAGGATAAAACTATATTACATGCCATAGATAAAAAATATTCAGTTAACATTGATGATAAATTTATGGAAGAGATTCGTGGAATTTTAAGAAATGAAAAAATATGGACAGAAAAATATTAAAGAATAATAAAAATTACTATTAGAGGGTTTATTTGTAATGTGGAAAGTTATTTATATCGCTAAGGATATTTTATTAGCCGGAAACTTAGAAAAAATGTTAAAAGAAAAAGGGATTGCAACTATTTTAAACCAATTAGAAGTGGGGAAAGATGAATTAAACGGAAACGTAGAGATATTAGTTCCTAAATGCGAAACTCAAGAAGCAGTTGATTTAATCAATCAAGCCCTGATTTATGATGATGATTTATTAGATGATGATAATTAGTATATCGTATATCGTATATAGTATGTAGTGAATAAGGAAAAAATAGAAGCCAGTAGCCAGAATCTAGGAGCCAGAAGATAAGATAGTATCGAGCATTGAGTATATAGTATATAGTATATAGTAAAAAAAATAAGAGAGAGAAAAAAGTAGGGGCGTATTGCATACGCCCTTAAAAATCAATATAAAATCGTAGAGCAGGTGTCTCTCCTGTTGAAGTAGGGGCACGATGAATCGTGCCCCTACAAAATTATAAAAACAAGTGATACTTTATATAAAAATGTTTTGAATTATTAACTAAATTAGATGGATTTGTATCGTATATTAAGTAGCGTGATACGCAATGCGAAAAAGGGATTACCACGTCCTGATAGAATTAGGATTCGTAATAACAATTGGAGTGAATTACTTTTTATTTCTCTTACGCGATACGAAATACGAGGTATATTCCTATTTCTGACTCCTATTTTCTGAATTCTTTTTTACGAGATACGATTCACGAGATACGAGATACGAAATGATGGTGCCGAAGGTCGGAGTCGAACCGACACGAGCCGTGAGGCTCGCTGGATTTTGAGTCCAGTGCGTCTACCAATTTCGCCACTTCGGCATATGTGCATCTCTGTTTAAAAATTATAGGTTAAGTGATATTTATTGTCAAGAAAAAATAGAACGAAAGAAGAGAGTTATGAATAAAAGGAAAAAATTTATTTTGGTTGATGGGCAAGGTTTGCTCTACCGTGCTTTTTATGCATTACCTCAATTAACTACCACTTATGGCCAGGTTATCAATGCAGTTTACGGGTTTACTATGATATTAATCAGGTTATTAGAAGAAGAAAAACCAGAATATATAGTAATTACCTTTGATACCCCTGTTCCAACTTTTCGGCATAAGGAGTTTAAAGAATACAAAGCTCATCGGAAGAAAATGCCCGACGAATTAATTAGCCAAATTCCCCTAATTAAAGAAATTATTAATAATTATAATATTGCCATTTGTTCTAAAGAAGGTTATGAGGCAGATGATGTTATTGGTACTTTAGCAAAGGAAGCAGAAAGAAAAAATTGTAATACGATTATTGTTACTGGAGATAAAGATGCTTTTCAACTTATCTCTCCCCATACTAAGATAATGACTACTATCAAGGGAGTAACTGAGGTTAAAATTTATGATGAAGCAACTATCAGAGAAAAATATGGAGTAGATCCTGAGAAAATAGTGGATATTTTAGCCTTAAAGGGAGATTCTTCCGATAATATCCCGGGTGTTCCGGGCATAGGAGAAAAGACTGCTCAAGCTTTAATTAAAAAATTTGGCAGTGTAGAAAATATTTTAAACAATACTGAAAAAATTTCTAAAAAATTTTTGAGAGAAATGATAAGAGAATACGAAGATCAGATTAAAATGAGTAAAATGTTGGCTACTATTGTGAGAGAAGTTCCTATGGAGTATGATTTTGATTCTTTTAGAGTTAAATCACCAAATTACGAAGAATTGTGGAAAATATTTAAAAAATTAGAATTTAAAAATCTATTAAAAAAGATTATTCCTCAAATTAATCATGAAAAGGCCAATTTGAAATTCAATTTAATTGACACTGAAGAAAAATTAGTAGGATTAACTAATGAAATTATAGAAAGAAAATATTTTTCTTTCTATTTGGTAGCTTCCTCAGACAATGCTATTTCATCAAATATTTTAGGAATTGCCCTCAATTTCAAAGATAATGAAAATTATTATATCCCGTTATTTGTTTTAAATTTAATAGAAAATTCCAAATGTCTTTCTCTCGAATTAGTTTTAAATAAATTGCGTCCCTGTTTCGAAAACCAAGGAATTATTAAAATTTGTCATAACCTTAAATTTAATTTCATAGTACTTCGTAGGCATAAAGTTGTAATAGAAGGAAATAATTTTGATACTATGATTGCTGCTTATTTGTTAAATCCTTCAAGTGAGAATTATAATTTAAGAAATTTATTTTGGGAATACTTAAAATATTTAAAAAATAATGAAAATAAAGAAGGCAAACAAAATACCATTATGAGTATAGAAGATGCTTGCGAGAACGCTCAAAATATATTACAATTAAAAGATATTTTAGAAGAAAAAATGGAAGAAAAAAATTTAATTTCATTGTTTAGAAAAATAGAAATGCCTTTAGTAAAAATATTAGGAGATATGGAAATCAATGGCATTAAAGTGAATATTGATTTTTTAAAAGAGATGTCCCAACAAGTAGATACCCGTCTCGGAGAGTTGAAAAAAACTATTTATAATTTATCTGGAACGGAATTTAATATTAATTCTCCTAAACAGTTAAGTGTTGTACTTTTCGAAAGATTAAAATTGCCGGTAATAAAAAAGACAAAAACTGGCTATTCTACCAATGCGGATGTACTTAATACTTTAGCTCCCCAGCATAAGATTGTATCTTTTATTTTAGAACATAGAGAATTAGGTAAACTTAAGAATACCTATATCGACAAATTACCCTTTTTGGTTAACAGTAAAACCAAGAGGATACATACTTCTTTTCATCAAACTGTTACTTCTACCGGAAGATTAAGCAGTAGTGAGCCTAATCTTCAAAATATTCCCATCAGAACCGAAATGGGGAGAGAAATTAGAAAAGCTTTTATCGCAGAGGAAGGACTTGGGCTATTATCCGCAGATTATTCTCAGATAGAGTTACGTATTTTAGCTCATCTATCTCGCGATGAAAGTTTGCTTAATGCTTTTAAAAATGATGAAGATATCCATGCTCATACTGCCTCGGGAATATTTAACCTTGATCAAAATATAATTAGCGAGCAGATGAGAAGAATGGCCAAGGTAATTAATTTTGGCATTATTTATGGAATGAGCAGTTATGGATTAGCGCGTAATTTGGGGGTAGGGAGAGAGGAAGCCGAAAAATATATTAATAATTATTTTTTTAGATATCAAGGGGTAAAAAAATATATTGAAAGGGAGAAAGAGGAAGCTCGGAAGAAGGGCTATGTATTAACTCTGTTAAATCGAAGGAGATATTTAGAAGGCATAAACAGTAAAGATAAAAATATCCGTGAATTTAATGAAAGAATTGCAATTAATGCTCCAATTCAAGGAAGCGCAGCTGATTTAATAAAATTAGCTATGATTAAAATAGATGAATCTTTTAAAAAAGAACGATTTAAAAGTAGATTACTACTCCAAATACATGATGAATTAATATTTGAGGTTTACAAGCCAGAGTTAGAAAAAGTCAAATCCATCATTAAAGAGATTATGGAACATAGTTTAGAAATTTCTGTTCCTATAAAAGTAAATTTGAAGACGGGTAATAATTGGGCAGAACTAAATTAGTGAATAGTCGTTAGTCGTTAGTGAATAGTATTTAGTAAAAAGATTAAGAAAATAAGAAAATATAAATAATATAAAAATAAAAAGCTATAAAGATTTAAATATACGGATTGACCAGTCAGCTAAGAAGGTCAGCTGTTTCAATTCCTTCAAACATAGCAGAAGGATTTGCAAGATTCTCTAATAAAGAATATAAACAATTCCTGTTTATCTCTCTGGGGAGTTGTGCCGAACTTTCTACTCAAATTATTATTGCCTTACGACTGAGATATTTTGAAAACAAGGAAGCTGATAAATTACTAAATGAAATTGATGAGATTAGTAAAATGACTATGAGTTTAATTAAGAAACTAAATACTAGCTAACGACTACTCACTATTCACTAGCGACTAATTTATTTTGCATTTAATACTAACGACTATTCACTAACGACTATTAAGGGAGGAATCATGGCATTAATTGTTGGTCTCACAGGTGGAATTGTAGGTGGTAAAAGTACAGTAGCATCAATGTTTAAAGATTTAGGTGCCAAAATTGTTGATGCTGATAAACTTGGTCATAGTGTAATTTTACCCCATAGACCTGCCTGGAAAAAAATAACTAGATTGTTTGGGAAAGGTATTTTACAAAATGACCTGACTATTGATAGAGGAAAATTAGGTAAAATAGTCTTTACAAACCAGACTCTCTTAAAGAAATTAAATGAAATTACTCACCCTGAAATAATAAAATTGATTAAAAAAGAGATAAATTTAGCAAGAAATAAAACCCACAACCAGGAAAAAATATTAATTATAGATGCTACGTTAATCTATGAAGCCAAGATAGATAGATTAATGGATAAGATAATAGCTGTATATATAGATGAAGATGAACAGATAAAAAGAATAATTAAGAGAAATAATTTATCTAAAGAAGAAGCCTTACAGAGGATAAAATCTCAAATGCCAATGAAAGAAAAAGTTAAAATGGCTGACTATGTGATCGACAATAGTAATTCACTGGATGAAACGAAGAAACAAGTTGAAAAAATATGGAAAAAACTTGTATCTCGTTATTAGCGTATAGCGGGTAAAATTAGTTAGTTGTTTGGTTAGTTACCTGGTTAAGAAGATAGAAGATAAAAGCCTAATACGTATCTCGTAAATAGTATAGAATTCAGAAGCCAGTAGTCAGTATTCAGAATATTTTATAGCGAATAAAGTATAGGTTTTTAACGAAATACGAAATACGATATACGATATACGAAAAAAGGGGTGATTAATATGAATCTTGCTGAAATTATTAAAGTTGCTCGAGGAGAGGAAAAAGCAGATTTATTATTAAGAAATGGGAAGATAATAAATGTTTTTTCCGGAGAAATATATACTTCCGATGTTGCAATTTATAAGGATATGATTGTAGGATTAGGGGAAGGATATTACGCCGACAAGGAAATAGATATCTCTAATTGTTATTTGTCCCCCGGATTTATGGATGGTCATATTCACTTAGAAAGTTCTATGGTAAAAATTTCAGAATTTGCCAAAACTGTAGTGCCAATGGGAACAACTTCAGTAATTATTGATCCTCACGAAATTGCCAATGTTTTAGGCTTAGAAGGTATCAGATATATGTTAGAATCCAGCAAGTATAATCCTTTAAATATTTTTATGATGCTTCCTTCTTGTGTTCCTGCTTCATCTTTAGGAACTTCTGGTGCAAATCTTAGCGTAAATGATTTATTTCCCCTTTTAGACGAAAAATGGGTTTTAGGGCTGGGAGAGATGATGAATTTTCCGGGAGTTTTAAACCAAATTCTTGAGGTTTTAGATAAAATAGCAGTGTGCTCAAAAAAATGCATTGACGGACATGCTCCTAATTTATCCGGCAAGGATCTTTGTGCCTATGTTTCCGCTCAAATAAGATCTGACCATGAATGTACTACAGTAGGAGAGGCTAAAGAAAAATTGAGATTAGGTATGTATATTATGTTGAGAGAAGGGTCAGTTACTCGAAATTTAATCGACCTTTTACCACTTATAAATCCTGATAATTCCAGGAGATGTTTCTTTTGTTGTGATGATCGTCACCCCAAAGATTTAATTGAAGAGGGGCATATTAATTATATTATAAAAACTACCATAAAGAAGGGCATAGATCCTGTTACCGCCATAAGGATGGCCACCCTGAATACTGCTGAATATTTTAGACTAAGAAACTTAGGTGCAATTGCTCCTGGTTATGTGGCTAATTTGGTTGTTTTTGATAATTTTAAAGATTTTAACATCCTTAAAGTTTTTAATAATGGAAAATTGGTTGCCGAAAACGGGGAGTTATCAAAGCTAAGTCCCAAACCATTGGAGGTATCTATTAGAGGATCAATTAATATCAAGTGGCTTTACCCTGAAGATTTCAAGATTCCAGTAAGAGGTAATAAATGCAGAGTTATAAAAATTACTCCCGGTCAAATTATTACTGAAGAAAATGTAGAAGTTCCTAAAATCGAAGAAGGCTTTGTGGTTTCTGATGCCAAGCGGGATGTTTTAAAAATTGCTGTAGTAGAGAGACATCATGCTTCAGAAAAAGTAAGTGTAGGCTTAGTTAAAGGTATTGGCCTGAAAAAAGGTGCATTAGGATCGTCTGTTGCCCATGATTCCCATAATATTATAATTGTGGGTACTAATGATAAAGATATGTTAAATGTCGGGGCAGCTATTGCTAAGATGGGAGGCGGATTAGCAATATCAGTGAATGAAAAAATAGTAGATTCCTTGCCTTTGCCTATTGCTGGTTTGATGTCAGATAGACCTTTATTAGAGGTGAAAGAAAATTTAGATTCTATTTATAGAACTGCAAAAAATTTAGGGGTCAAAGTAGATAATCCTTTTATGAGTATCGCCTTCCTATCTTTAGAGGTAGCCCCCCATCTTAAAATAACCAATAAAGGCTTGGTAGATGTTAATAATTCAAAAATCGTAGATTTATTTTTAGATTAAGCTGATTAACCAATTAAATTAGTCATTAATGTATTAGTCGTTAGTGAATAGTGAATAGTCGTTAGTTTTAAATGTAATTTTCCAGATTTAAATTATCGGTGTATAGCTAAAAACTTAAAGCTAAAAGCGAAAAACCATAATTCAAAACTCAAAACTTTTTTTTATATATCGTGTATCGTATATCGCGTGAAAAAAATAAGATTCAGGTGTAGGGGCACAATGAATTGTGCCCTTCCTGTTTTATTATCTTTTGTTTACCCTGCTAAGTGAGTATCTACTAAGCAGGGTTTACCTTGGGCACGAAGCATCGTGCCCCTACAAATTACTTATTACAGATTACTCATCACTGTTCTTGTCCGCGATACTCGATACTCGATACGCAATGCGGTATAATAAATGTATAATTATTTGAGATCCAAAGCGAGTTTTAAATTTTAATTATAGTTGTAGGTTTTTAAAAGGTGCTGCAAATGGTTCAAAAATTTAATTTGGTATCTGATTATCCCCCTCAGGGTGACCAGCCCCACGCTATAAAAAAATTGGTAGAGGGTATAAATAATGGTTACAAATATCAAACTTTACTGGGAGTAACTGGTTCAGGGAAGACTTTTACTATGGCAAATGTAATTCAAAAAGTTCAATTACCCACTCTGGTTATCTCGCACAATAAAACTTTAGCTGCTCAATTGTGCAGTGAGTTTAGAAGGTTTTTTCCTGATAACGCAGTGGAATATTTCGTAAGTTATTATGATTATTATCAACCTGAGGCTTATATTCCGAGAACAGATACTTATATAGAGAAAGATTCCTCTATAAACGAAGAGATTGACCGCTTAAGACTCTCTGCTACCAGTTCCCTCTTAGAAAGAAGAGATGTGATTATCGTCGCCAGTGTATCTTGTATATACGGGTTAGGTTCACCCAAAGATTATCAAGAATTAGTATTAAAAATTAGTAAGAACGAAATTATCAAAAGAGATAATATTTTAGAAAGACTTATAAATATACACTACGAGAGAAATGATATTGATTTTCACCGTGGATGTTTTAGAGTTAGAGGAGATGTAATTGAAATATTTCCTCCCTACTTAGAATATGCTTTTCGTATAGGGTTATGGGGTGATGAAATAGAAGCAATTTCCGAGATAGACCCTCTAACCGGAAAAGTTATAAAGAGAAGAGATAAATTGATAGTTTATCCTGCAAAACATTTTGTTACCACTAAAGATAAATTAGAAAGAGCAATTTTATCTATTGAAGAAGAATTAAGACAAAGATTAAAATATTTTAAGAAAGAGGGAAAGCTCTTAGAGGCTCAAAGATTAGAACAAAGAACTAAATATGATTTAGAAATGTTAAAAGAAGTGGGATATTGCAGTGGAATTGAGAACTATTCTCGCCATATTAGCGGAAGAGAATTAGGAGAACCCCCGGCAACTCTGTTAGATTATTTTCCTTCTGATTTCATGATGTTTATTGACGAATCCCACGTTACTATTCCTCAATTAAGAGGTATGTTTGCGGGCGATAAGTCTCGGAAGGCCTTTTCTATGGTAATATTGGGTTCCCAGGGGATCATTTTAGCGATAGTATCCACTCGAGCATAGGGAATTCCTAATGCTCTTCCTACATCTCTAACAGCAGCTCTGGCTGCCATAGTACCAAAAGTAATTATCTGAGCAACTTTATCATTACCATATTTTTTAGAAACATACTCGATTACTTCTTCTCTTCGTTCATAACAAAAATCAATATCAAAATCTGGCATACTGATTCTTTCAGGATTTAAAAATCTTTCAAACAGCAATCCATATGCTATGGGATCAATATTGGTAATATTCAGGCAATAGGCAACTAAGCTCCCTGCTGCTGAACCTCGGCCAGGACCCACCATAATTCCCTTTTCTTTGGCATATCTTACAAAATCCCACACAATTAGAAAATAAGGTTCAAATTCCATCTTTTTAATAACCGAAAGTTCGTACTCTAATCTCTCCTCTAATTGTTTTGTAACCTCAGAATATCTCTCATTAAGCCCTTTATAGCAAAGCTCTTTTAAATAAGTATTAATGTTATCTTCAGAGGGAACTTTAAATTCTGGCAATTGAGCGTGCCTAAAATCTATTTCCAAATTACATTTCTCGGCAATTCGGATAGTGTTTTCGAGGGCTTGAGGAACTTTTAAGAAATTTTTATTCATTTCCTCTGGAGAATTAAAGTAAAATGCGTCGGTAGCAAATTTTAAACGTTTAGGGTCACTTAAATTGGTAGCTGTTTGGATACAAAGTAAAATTTCGTGGGCTCGAGCATCTTCCTTATGTATATAATGAATATCATTACTCGCTACTACAGGAATAGAGAGTTCCTGGCTTATCTTAATGAGATTTTCATTTACAATTTCCTGTTCGGGAATACCGTTTTTTTGTAATTCTAAATAAAAATTATCTTCTCCAAAAATATCTAAAAAATCAAGTGCCACTTCTTTTGCTTTCTTAATATTTTTCTGTAAAATGCATTGAGAGATTTCTCCTTTCAAGCAGGCTGAAAGAGCAATTAATCCTTTGCTATGTTCCCTTAATATTTCTTTATCAATTCTTGGTTTATAATAAAAACCTTCCAGATAAGATAAAGTGACTAACTTTATTAAATTCTTATAGCCCTCATTGTTTTTAACCAGCAGTATTAAATGATGAGGGGTTTCTTTTCTTTGAGAGGATTTATCAAGCCTACTTTGGTGGGCAACATACATTTCACATCCAATTATAGGTTTTACTC
>NCRO01000088.1 GCA_002849045.2 Candidatus Sediminicultor secundus | reverse complement strand
TTCAATAGTAGCCAATCTGTTTAGTTTTAAGAACAGGCCTTATTTCAAAACAGAAGGAGAAGAAAGAGAAAACGTCAAAGTGAAATTTTAAAAAAAGAACAGGGGACCGTTGTCCCCTGTTCCCGTTCCTGATAATGAAATATGGAAGATGTACATGAATTAATTAAAAAAAATAATCAGATAAAGAAATTTTGTCTGTACGGGTTTTTAAAAAACCTTCGTTTTTTTGAACCCTACTTATATATTTATCTACTACAGGTGGTGCACCTTAACCTGTTCCAGATAGGGACTTTATTTTCTATTAGAGGGATAATTATTTACCTATTTGAAGTGCCCTCCGGGATATTCGCCGACCAATACGGAAAAAAGAACGAGCTGATGATCTGTTTCATCTTCTATATCGCCTCTTTCTTCTTCTTTTTCCTGGGAGGCAGTTATGCCATTGTAGCGATAGCTATGGTCTTCTTTGGCCTGGGAGAAGCTTTTAGGTCAGGCACCCACAAAGCTATGATTTATGCCTATTTAGAACAGAAGGGCTGGTTTGAACATAAGACTTTTGTCTATGGCCGCACCCGCTCTTTTTCCTTAATCGGTTCTTCCTTATCTGCCTTTGCTGCAATCTTTTTGATTATTAAATTACCCAGGATGCAATCGATTTTCTTATTCAGTATCATCCCCTACATCCTTGATTTTCTATTAATCTGGTCCTATCCAGATACCCTAAACGAACCGGTAGAAACTACTATCAGCATAAAAAATTTTATTATTCATAGTATTAAACAGTTAAAAAATGTTTTTGCCAACATTTCCCTCAGAAATGTAGTAGTGAGTTCCTCACTCTTTGATGCCATTTTTAAAGTTTTAAAAGATTATATTCAGCCTATCTTAAAAGACCTTATTTTAATTTCAGGAATTTACATAGTAGTCTCGATGGAAGCAGGCACTCAGTTAAAAATTATTTTAGGACTTATTTATGGAGTGATGTATATCTTTAGTTCATGGGTTTCCCGAAATGTTTATCGCTTAAACCTAAAATATAAGTCAGACAAACTGATGGATATCAGTTTTGACATTTTAGGTATAGTATTTTTTATAATGTTTTTTGCTATCAAAACTAAAACTATGTTAGCAGTTATACTTCTTTACTTTTTACTTTATCTTTTAAAAGACGGAAGGCGTCCCCTGGCGGTTGATGTTTTTGGTGATTATATGAAAAGAGACGAACGAGCTACAGTGATGTCAATTGAAAGTCAGGTCGGCTCATTTTTCATGATAGTATTAGCCCCTTTATTCGGTTATATTGCTGATAGATTTGGTATTGCTATCTTATTCTTTGTAATAGGATTATTAATATTAATTCTAAATAGATTTTTAAGAGTGGGAAAAAATAAAAAATGTTAGTGTAAACTTTTTCACTCCTTACCCTTAAACTGCTATTTTCTGAATCCTAAAAATTGAGCTATACGTAATCTATTTATTAAAATCTCGTCTCTAGAAGATTTAAGATTTATTTCTGATTCCTGCCAACCAAGCATCTTGTACTGAAATTCACTATCACTAATTAAGCCCTGTTGAAGCTGTATTTGATAAGATTCTTCTTCTAATTTAGCTTTTTCCCAGGACATTAATTTTTCTTCTAAGTTTAAATTATTTATTTCCTGCTGATTGATTAGCTCATATAATTCTAATTTCAACTCAGAGACTATTTGTAAATAATCATCCTTTAAATTTTTTAATTTCGCTTGATATCCTTCGTCTTCTATCTTTTGTTTTCCTCCATCAGAGATATCGTAACTTAATTCAATTCCAATTCCCCAACTATTATCCTTGCTTCTATAAGCACCAAATAAATCAACCTGTGGTTTATTTTTTGTCAAATTCCATTCTGCTTCTTTTTGAGAGCTATCTTGATCCAGGAGAATATTTCTAATTCCATAGTAGTTATCTACTGCTAACTTTATTAACTCTTCTTCTTTTAAATTTAATTCTAAAGAATCAGCCCATTTTATAATCTCTTCTAAAAAAGGCGAATCTTCCACCAAAGGCACTTCGGTTTCTTCCGGTAAATTTAGATTCAAATACCAACTGTTCTTTTGTTGAAGAAAAGTATTCTGAGCTTGCAAAAAATCTATCTCTGTTTTTTTC
>NCRO01000087.1 GCA_002849045.2 Candidatus Sediminicultor secundus | reverse complement strand
TCAGTGTTGCTAAGATTATCCGCAGAATAGTGACCTCCCAGTTTAAATTTTTCCCCATCTAAATCGAGGTCTATTAGGTTAGAGCTGCTAAAGCCAGCTACCAGGCGAAGGGCCAGGACCTGATGGAGGGATGGAAGAGGAATAAACTTCCTGCCATCAAATATTAATTTATCAAAAGTATAATCACCGCCTAAGGCTTTATCGGCGTGTTCATAGGTCAAAGAGAAGGAGTTGCCTAGTTCGGGGCTGATAGAGAATCCATATTTTTCTGCATCAGAATAGGAGTAGTCAAATTTTAGGCTGGTGATTTTTTGTGGGTCGGTATCTGAAGGAGATGATGTATCAGTAGTAGATGATTTTTCATATTGATAACCGAGAGAAAAGACTTGTCTGTAAGAGCGCGAATTTGTAGCGGAGGTAGTATGTCCTTCAAATGGGAAATAAATATTTATACCGGTCTTTCCTTCTTCCCACCAGGAGGTCGGGGAGTTTAAAATAGCATTTCCAGATAGATGAAGATTGATAATAGGTACGTGGCTATAATTATAATAATTGAAGTTGTAATTTAGGTTATTATTAAGCAGTCCATAAGTAATAGTTAAAGGAAAGGAAGAGAATCCCAGTACATCTTCTAATTTAGTAGAAAAGCCAATTCCCAAGTCGTTTTCGGTAAGCTGGGCAGCGGGAATCCAATAGGTAGGTGGCCAGAAAGAAGTAAAGGGGTAATAGGGATGGACAGGATAATTGCTATTTGAAGAATTGGTTAGATTTTTTAATTGGTCTGTCTGTTGATGAGGGGTTTGCTGTTCTATATCTACGTTAATTGAGGGCTCAACATATTCTGTTTCTGTCCATTTATCGGAGTCTACTTCCATAAGGTGAAGTTCATATCCGGTGGCGTGGTATTCAATGTAAGCCAATTTTCTACCATCAGGAGAGAGGGATGGCTGAAATGCTCCACCCAGGACATTGGTTACCTGATAGAATTTTTTATCGGGGAGCGAGAAGGCAAAAATATTATAAATTCCGGTGCGGTCAGAGGAGAAGAAGAGATATTGGCCATCGGGAGACCAGCAAGGGCTAAGGTCAATTGATTTATCTTGATAGATGGGCTGGAGAGTAGAATTGTCGATATTGCTGGGATCAAGATTGTTAGTGCTAAGATTGTCGGGATTAAGATTTAAGATGTATATATCCTGATAACCCTGGCGCCAGGCGGAAAAGGCTATCATGTCTCCATTAGGAGACCAGGAGGGTTGATATAATTGGGTATTATCATGAAAATCGGTTAGATAGACAATGTCTTCTTTGGTAATTAGTTTATAGGTGGGCTGTTTTTCATTAATCGATGAATTTGAAGAAGGTAAATTAATTAGGGCTAAGTTATTTGTTCCGGATTGATTAATTACTGCCACAATTTGAGGATTATCTGGGTCAGGTGACCAGCAGGGGTCGCGTGCACGCAGCCCTTCAGAGAGTCGAACTTCTTTTTCTGTTTTCAAATCAAATAAATAAAGGTCATAAAATTTATAAAATTGCTCATAATCGCCTAATTTAGCATAGATTATTTTAGAACTATCAGGAGATATACTAAAAGAAGAATTTCTACCATAGGTTCTTTTAATTAAAGATTGATTTTTGATAGTTGAGTAAGTTAAAGGAGCGAAAGAACTTAAAGGGTCGATAATTTGAATAAAGGGATAGGAATGGGGTGTAGAAACTCTGGCTGCTATCTTATCTCCATCGAAGGTAGAAATCCAGCGTGCGTAATCGATCCAATAATGGTATTTAGTTAATTGCTGAGAAGGAGTGAGAATTTTTTGAGAGAGAATTTTTTGCTCCTGAAGTTGATATTTTTCTTTTAGGTTGTCTTTCCAGGTTTGATATAGTTCGTCCAGGTCCAGGCCTATCGCCCTTTTTATGGCATAGTTAAACCCTAAATAGGGATATTCACAGAATATTTCACTCAAGGTAATTACTTTATCTTCCCCGTATTTTTGAGTCATAAAATGGATAAGGGATTGGCCATATATATAAGGTGCGGTACCGTCAGGCCAGGAAGTAAGATAATAACCATTTATCTGGTCCAGGGTATTAAACCGGTCTTCCAGGGCGGCCATGCGAAGATACATATCGTAGCGAGAATCTATTCCTCGGCCTCCGGCGGTAAATTTTGTTTCATTGTAAACTGCTAGTCCTTCAGTCGACCAGATGGGCTGGAGGGCATTGGGAGCGAGTACCTGACCGAAAAGGGCGCGCAGGGCAGTAGTGGGCCCGGCGGTCATCTCAAAATGGGCCAGATGGGTGTATTCGTGAGTGATTACCATTTTGAGCCAGCTTTTAAATTTCATATCAAAGGATTTGGCAGTGGGGGCGGTGAGTGAAAGGCGAATCACTCTATGAGGGAAATAAGAGGCAAAACCCAGTTCATGATCAGAAAAATCTTCCATAATTATGGCTATCTTTTGAAGATGATGATGCTTGTTTGGCGAGCCAAGCTGATCATTAACCTGTTGGTAGGTTTCTTCGGCAATATCAGCCACCTCTTGAGCTAATTGCTCATTATTGTAACTGAAATCTTCATTATTTTGTTCATTGTTTTGCAGTTTAGAAAAATAGACTGAAAAATGAGGGCTTTCCAAGACCTGCCAATTTAAGCCGGGGTCATAGCGAACAGCCTCCACCCTAGCTGCAGCATGAAGAATAATTAGTGAGATTATTATAATAAAAAAAATTACATTTTTTCTCATATTTATTATACCTATATATTTATGACAAGTTTTGTGCCAGGCACTAGATTTGTCATAAATGTAAAATCTGGTGCCTGGCACAAAACTTGTCATTTATGATAACAAAGAAATTTTAATGTTACTTAACCATAGACTGAAAAGGGAATCAGATTCTATATTCTTTTGCATTTTATTATTTGCTCGAAAAAGTAAAAACGATTTCCTTGATTTTTACCTGATCTCCCTCTTTAATTCCTTTTTTAATTAAAGCCTTCTCTAAACCCATTTTTTTTATAATTTTCTGGAAATAATCTATTGCTTCCTCATTATTAAAATTGGTCATTGCTACTATCCGTTCAATCTCTGCACCGGTAACTTCATAAATGTCTCCCTTTTTATTAATTACAAACCGGGGGGTAAATTTATACACTGCTTCTTTTTTGGGTACAGCCTTAGTCC
>NCRO01000086.1 GCA_002849045.2 Candidatus Sediminicultor secundus | reverse complement strand
GAGAATTTATATTGAATTGGCTGGCTGAAGCCAAGGAAAAAGCAGGGTTAGATAATATTATGATTACTTCAGGTTCTCAGCAGGGTTTAGATCTGGTAAGTAAAGTTTTATTAAACCCCGGGGATACATTAATAGTAGAATTACCCAGTTATTTGGCGGCTTTAAATGCTTTCCGCAGTTATGGAGGAGAGATGGTAGGCATTCCTATGGATGATGAAGGAATGCAGATAGATATTTTAGAAGAGACACTTACTAAACTTAAAAATGATGGAAGAAAGGTGAAATTTATCTATACTATATCTAATTTCCAAAATCCTGCGGGAGTAACTATGTTTTTAGCTCGACGAAAAAAAATCCTAGAAGTCGCTAAAAAATTTGAAGTACTTATTTTAGAAGATAATCCTTACGACAAACTCAGATTTGAAGGAGAACCAATTCCTTCTATTTATTCTTTAGATAATGAAGGTTATGTAATCAGTCTGGGAACTTTTTCCAAGATATTATGTCCTGGTTTAAGATTAGCTTGGATTTTGGGGAATAAGGAAATTATTGAAAAATTAGTAATTATGAAGCAAGCAACTGATTTGTGTACTACTGTTTTAAATCAGTTAATCGCTTATGAATACTGCCATCATTTAAATAATCAATAACTTTTTGCAAATCTACCATTTTATCATCTTTTAAATTTTTTTCAATGGCCGTTACAATTTGACGATGTAACAGAACTGAAAAATCTTCTGCTTTCAACTTTGTTAAAATATCCCGGGCAATTTTTTCATTTTCCAGCATACATCCAATGAGAATTTTTTCCGCTTTAATATTCCCGGACTCAGAATTTAATTTAATAAAATTATGGGAGGAATCTCTTGATCCTCTTCTATATCTTTCTAGTTCAATTAAGATCGCTTCTTCGGATAATTTTAATTCTTCAGATATCTTTTTTGTCCGAGCTCTCAGTTCAACCTCATTACCTATTACGTTCAGGGTAGGTAAAATTTCTTTAACAACTTTTACTTTCCCTTCTATAGTTTTAATAGTATATTTGGAATATAAAAGTTTTAACTTATAATCTATTAAGGAGAGCGACTTATCAATTAAATTCTGAAAAGTTTCTCTTCCTTTTTTAATTAAAAAATCAGCAGGGTCGTAACCCTGAGGTAAGGCTATAACTTTAACTTCAAGACCCACTTTTACCAGTAAATCCAAACTTCTAAGAGTTGCCATGTTACCGGCTGAATCTGAATCATAAGCGATTAAAACCGTATCGGTAAACCGTTTTATCAAGTCTATTTGTTTAGTGGTTAAAGCTGTTCCCAGGGATGCTGCTATATTATTAAATCCATATTGTTGAGTTATCAAAACATCAGTATAGCCTTCTACAACAATTATGTAATTCTTTTTTCGGATATCTTCCTTAGCAAAGTTTAAACTATATAAATTACTTCCCTTGTTATAAACCAACGTTTCCGGAGAATTTATATATTTGGGCAAAGAATCATCTAAAACCCTGCCTCCAAAACCTATTACCCTCCCCGATAAGTTAAAGATAGGGAAAATTATCCTATCTCTAAAATAGTCGACATATTTTCCTTCTATTTTACTCTTTTTTATTAGTCCGGCTTTAATCAGCTCTTCGCAAGAATATCCTGTTTTCTTTAAATGGTTGGTCAATGCATCCCAGCCGGGGGGAGCATAACCTAATTTATACTTTTCGACACTGGTATCGTTAATTCCTCTTTTTTTAAAATAATTTATTACTTTTTTTCCTTGATTGGTCCTAAATAAACATTCCCGGTAATAATCTGAGACCAGATTATTTAATTTATATAATCTTTCTTTGTTTTTGTGAAGAATATTTTCTTTTTCTTCATCTACAGGGAGAGGTACGCCTGATTTTTGTGCTAACATCTTTACTGCTTCAAAAAAGCTAAGTTTCTCATATTTCATAAGAAAATTAAAAACATTGCCCCCTTCCCCACATCCAAAACAATGAAATAACTGCTTTTCAGGACTCACCATAAAAGAAGGGGTCTTTTCCTCATGAAAGGGGCATAATCCTTTAAATCCCTTTCCCGCTGGCTTTAAATGTACATACCCTGAAATAATATCTACAATATCGCAACGATTCCTTATTTCTTCCAGTAAATCAGATGAAAATCTCAAATATAAATCACCTACATATTATTATCAATTTGTATAATTAATGAAATATTTTCCTTTTTTAAAACCCTTAAATTTACCTTCGTATTAATATATTCTACAAAAGTTTTAATTTTCCTCTTTTTTTATAAAAATATTTTAAAAAAAATACTAGTTGATTATTTTTAATATACATCAACTAGTTTAAAATAACTTGCTTTATTTTTTTTGAGAGAAAAACGGAAAATAGATTAGTCGTTAGTGAATAGTCGTTAGTTTTGAATGATATTTTCAGTTATCAATTTACAGTTAAAAGCTTAAAACGAAAAACACAAAATCATAATTTAAAATTTAGCTGTAAATTTTCTTCTCCGGAGATTTTTTCTTTCTTTTTAACCTTTCCATACCTTCCGCCGCCACCTGGACTTAACTTTAAAAGTCCCTTTCTGGCTAAAATTATATTCTGAGAAATTTCAAATCCTACTACCTGGCTAATTTCCTGATAAGAAGCTTTATGCAGTATATTCATTTCAGTGCCAAAATAACTAAACAATTTATTCAGGGTCTTTTTACCCACACCGGGTACAAATTCTAAAGGAACCTGGTGATAATAAGGTGGACGATGAGAAGGAGAAATAGATTGTTGGTAATCTCCAATTTCCACAATCCGATCAAAAACGCCTTTTACTATTTTATCACTCCCGCATTTCCCACAACTATAAACCGGAGGATTGCTGGTGGCTGTATAATTACAAATCTCGCAAAAAGTTCGATGATATCTGCCCAGTTTAGGGTCAAGGCCGTAATTAGCAGTTATCCTTCTTCCTTCTTTTCTCTGTAAGGCTAAAAGTATCTCTTTAAAATTTGCTTTCTCCAGTTCTATTATATTATATTCTCGGCCAATCTTGGGTAGGGAGTGCGCATCTGAATTAGTTAAAAAAGTATATTTAGCCAATTCTTTCAATTTGTCGGCAATTTCTGTATCTGCACTTAACCCTAATTCTATAGCAGGAATCTTTTTTAAAGTAGCCCTGCTAAACATCTCCGGTAATCTTCTGACACAATTCCCATAAACACTTTTATGGGGGGTAAATGCATGGGCGGGGATTAAAATCCCCCCAATCCGGTTTATAATTTGGAACGCTTCCTGGGCACTAATTTTACAATTTTGAGTGCTTAAACTTACATTGGTAACCAGCAGAGATAGTGCCTTGCTAAATTCTTTTATATCTTCAAAATAAGGGAAATAGGCTGTTTGATGGGAATGCCCTCCACCTTTTTCTTTGGTTTCAATTTCTGAGCCCAAAATAACAGTTACTTTGTCCTGATAAATTAAGCCGCCTTCTTTTAAAGGCTTCATTTCTCCGTTGTTAATTAACCGGGAAATATCATCAATTACTTCAGGTGAAGCGCAATCAACAATACCTACAATATCAATCCCTTTTCTGTATTTACATTCCCGGGCAATGTTGGCAAAGGTTAAATCTCTGGAAGCAGTTATTTTTATAGGGACTCCACTGTTGCTTCTGCCAATGTGCACATGAAAATCCATGAAATACTTCTTCATATTTTGATTATAACCTCATTTTATCGTATTATATATTGTGGTATTTCCCAAAAAGCTAAAAATATTTTCAACAGTTTATACATGTGTTACGTTGCAGATAATTTTATAACGAATTATGACTTTTTAGTTATAATTATGTTGTAGGGGCACAATGAATTGTGCCCTCGTCATGTGGTTACCTAATTCTACAACGGGCACGATGCATCGTGCTCCTACATTACTATTTTGTGTACTTTTTGGGTTACAATCATATTGTAATAGTTATATAGTATAGAGTATGGTAAGGACGCCTATACTACGCTTTTGAGGGCGTATGCAATACGCCCCCCCCTACTTCTTTTTTCTAAACTTGAAACTCGTGTAACCCGTAACTTATCACTCATTACTTATCACTGTATTTTATACGAGATACGAGAAACAATACTCCAATAATCGACTTAGCGTCTTTAATAATATTCCCTTGTACTAATTTTAGAGCTTCGTTTGGTTTAATTAGTTCAACTTCAATAAATTCGTCAGCATCTTCATTTTTATTTTTTTTCTCTAAATCTTCTGCTAAAAAAAGGGTAAGTTTTTCATTGCAAAAACCGGGGGTAGAGAAAAAAGTTATCAGTTTTTTAATCTTTCGAGGATAATAACCGGTCTCCTCTTCCAATTCTCTCCGAGCACAACTAACTAAATTTTCTCCCTCTTCCACCGTCCCTGCTGGCAGCTCCCATAAAACTTCATCTGCCGGTTTTCTGAACTGTCTGATCATTACTATTTCTTTTTTATCGGTTAGAGCTAAAATAACTACTGCCCCGGGGTGTTCAACTATTTCTCTAATAGTCTCTCTTCCGTCAGGAAGCTTTACTTTATCCTGACGAAGGTTAATAATTTTCCCCTGATAGATATAAGTGGAAAATAAAGTTTTCTCTTGAAAAGAGTCTTCTTTACTCATTTAAGTTTTCTCCTGAGGCTACGGTATTTATAATAGATAAAACATATTCTACTGTATTTTTTAAATTTTTAACAAGAATATATTCATCAACTGTATGAACTTTCTCTATCCCTATGGCTAAATCAACTGAGGGGAAACCTTTTTTATTAAATACATTGGCATCACTCCCCCCTCCACTGGGATGTAATAGCGGTTCTAATCCCATATCTTTTGCCGCCTTCATCGCTATTTTAACAACCCGGTCATCGGTAGACAAATTGTAGCAATAGTACTCCCTATTAATTTTTACCTCTGCTTTTGTTTTAAATTCCTGAGCAGTATCTTCAACTATCTGTTTTAATTTCTTGGTATATTTTTCTAATTTTTCTTCGTTTCTACTTCTAACTTCTCCTTCTAATGTTACCTCATCAGGAATAATATTGGTAGCCTTACCACCCGAAATGATCCCAATATTGGTAGTAGTTTCTTCATCTATTCGACCTAACTTCATCCGGGAAAGGGCAAATCCGGCTACCTGAATGGCATTAATCCCCTCTTCAGGATTTGAACCAGCATGAGCAGATTTTCCATGAATAATAATTTTCAGAGAATTCTGAGAAGGGGCTGCACTAATAATTTCTCCTACCTGTCCTCCACAATCTAAAACAAATCCTATTTGGGCATTTAAACTGGAAATATCTAAATTCTTTGCACCCAACAACCCTATTTCTTCACAAATGGAAAATACAATCTCTATATCGCCGCAGGAAATATTATCCTCTTTAATAATATGCAATGCTTCTAATAAAGCTGCAATTGCCGCTTTATCATCTGCTCCTAAAATTGTTTTTCCACTGCTTAATATTTTGTCTCCCTCACAAACAGGTTGGATATTTTTCCCCGGGACAACTGTATCCATATGAGCGGAAAACATAATAGGAGTCACCTCCTTAATATTTCCCTCAAAACGAGCTATTATATTGCCGCAATTAGACTTTACCTTCTCACCAGCTTGATCAACTATAACTTCCAATCCTAAATCTTCTAACTTTTCTATTAAAAAGTCAGCCAGGTTCCTCTCCTCCCTGGATATGCTGTCTATCTTAACTAATTCCATAAAAGATTCTACCAATCTTTTTTCGTTAACCATTAATTTGTCCCCTTTCTTAATTAGTATATCGTATTCTAGTGCATAAAACATAGTAAAATGGTACAAAACATAAAATAAAAATCATATTTCATGAATCGTATCTCTTAAAATAATAAAAATAGCTATTCATTTTATTTGTATTCTATCACAGATTGAATAGCTGTTTAGTATTTATTATATTATATTAAAAGATGAAAAATGCAAAGCCTAAAACGCAAAATAATAACTTAAAATTAAAAATTAAGAAAAAGGTTTTGAGTTTTAAATTATGGTTTTTCGCTTTTCGCTTTAAGTTTTTAGTTTTAACAGGGGCGATGCACTTCTATCCATAATAGTTAACACACATCGGCCACGCACCATGAAGCTATTTTTATCATTCTT
This sequence comes from Candidatus Sediminicultor secundus, assembly GCA_002849045.2. Next base: position 569 of record NCRO01000086.1, on the reverse strand, counting down.
TTACTAATTCTGCTCCTTGTTTTAAAGCTTTCTTATTTATGTCTAATAATTTTTGTTTAGGTCCGGTTAAAGCTTTCTCCAAAGCTTTAAATATAGTTTCCGATTTTACTACTCCAGATTTTTTAACATAAGCACCTAAAGCCACCATATTGGCTGCTCTTGGATTACCTAATTTAGCAGCAATATCATCTGCAGGAATCCTTATTATATTAACATCTTTCCTTTTTGCTTCACGTTTTATTAATGAACTATTTAAGATAATTAATCCGTTTTCTCTTACATTTGGTTCAAATTTATCCAATGAAGGTTGATTCATAGCAATTAATATTTTTGGATGGGAAACAATCGGAGAACCAATTTCCTTAGATGAAATAAGTACTGTACAATTCGCTGTTCCTCCTCTCATTTCCGGACCATAAGAAGGCATCCAGGCAACTTTTTTACCTTCTATCATTCCGGCATAAGCTAACAATCTACCCATTAACATTACTCCTTGACCACCGAATCCTGAAATAATAATTCTCTCTAACATTTAAGACACCTCCTCAGGAGTTTTAAATTCTCCCAAT
>NCRO01000085.1 GCA_002849045.2 Candidatus Sediminicultor secundus | reverse complement strand
CCATAGCAGAAATACCATTCTCAGTATCTGTCTCCTCCCACATATAGTAATCGATCCTCATTTTTTGACCATCTTTTATCCCGCTAACTGTATTCCACATCACACAGACATCAGTTTCACCTTCCAAGGGCTGAAGTTTGGGAGTCATTATATGGGATAAAAACTCACGAGGAGATATTTTTGTTCCTTTAAATTCTATCGGGGTAGAATCTAACATCCCACATTCCTTTAATACCTTTGCTCCTTCCCAATGACCCGGCCAGCGGATAGTTTTTTCCTCACATTCTTTAAGTTGTGGTCGGGTATAAAGAAAACTGGGCATTCCCGGAGTGACAGCACAAGCCAATTCCTCATCTTTTCCTAATTGGTTAAATCGAAATTTTTCAAGATCATCCATTGCATTTGCTTCTACAATTTTACCATTTTTAATTACATCTACCTTAACCATATATTCTCTTAAAACATGCTCAAATGCCCAGGTGATCATATATTTCAAGGGATGTTTGTGGGCAAATTCTTTAGCCGGAACACCCCCGCATCGTGTTATAGCTGAATCAGCCTGGTCCATTTTCTTAATACCTTCGCCTAAAGTAATATTAGTTAAACCGGGGGCAAAACCCATTCCATCGATAAAGGTTACTCCATTTTTTATTGCTTTTTGATGAAGTGATTCTCCATATTCATCCAAGGTCATTCCATTGGGAATCTCCAAACCCTCAACTTCATATTTATCTGGTTTCCTATGATATTCTTCTAATATATCCACAATATTAAGTCCTGCCTCAATGGCCATATCTACCACTTTATAACTACATTTTCTATCAGGTAAAGTAATAGCGCCCACATCATATTGTTCCATTAATTTCATAGTTTCTTCTCGGTTGTTAACATCAATAGCGTGAAGAATTATCTTATCACTGTTTATCCATTTTTTAGTCTTTTCCAGTGTATTCTTTCTCCTACCGGTAATTCCTATAATTCCTACTTCTCCAACTTTGCTATTTTTAGCTAAATCCCAGGCAACAGCAGAGCCCATCTTTCCCGAACCTCCAAAAACTAAAACCTTCATATTCTTTTCCTCCTTTTCTTGGTTACTTAGTTAGCTAGTTAACTGTTTAGTTAGTTTTAAGATGATATTTGCTAATAAAAAATCTACTAAATAAAATAGGCAATTAATGATAGAGTCTTCATTAATTGCCTGATTTTTATTCCCCTGAACTTAAATGAAGTACTCTACCTTAAGGCAGCGCTCCATCTAAATCCGGGGAAAGATTTGATGACAGTTTTATAGTTATTCACTATAAGCCCAGCAAGAAGATTTTATTTAATCTTTCTTACTTCGGCGGAAATACCTTTCAAAATGAATTAATTTTCTTCATATTTACTCATTATTGTCCGCACCTCTACCTCACATTTTTTAAATGCAAGTAAATATTGATTTGTAAAAATTACTTTAGTAGACTTAAATTCTTAAATTACCACCTCCTTATTAATTTACCAATTCTCCAATCGACCAGTTTGCAAATTAATTATATCTCAATTATATTTTCTTTATAGAATACATTTCTTTTTTCTAATTCTTCCATTACTCTGTGATATATCTTATGTTCTCTTCCTATATATTCTGGTGGACAGACTCCCGGATATTGGAATTTTCCTTGAGCAACCAACCTGGCTATAATCGCACAGGGAAACCCGGTAGCACGAGACATAGAAGTAGCTTTCTCCTTCTTGTCGTAATAATCCAATAAATCATAGGTGTAGCAAAGTCTTTTTCCTTCTTTTTCACCTTGAACAATTACCTGCATAACTGTTAGCTCTTCCTCTCCCTCTTCTAATTCCCATTTAGGAAAGAGGAGTTTGGAGGTAAGGTCTATAGGTTTAACTTTTACTCCACTTACCTCTATGGCTGTATCACTAAAAAATCCGGTTTCTCTTAACATCCGCATCTTTTCCGCATAACCCGGATAACGCAAGGTCTTCTCTTTCATAGAGGGAATTTTAATAGTATAAAGCAGACTACGAAGCCCATCGGTATTAAAAGCTTCTAAAGTTCCAATCTTAGGTAAATTAACCAATTCAAGATCAGAAAGTGCAGGCTTTTCTACAATTCTTCCGCCTGTATCTTATACAAATCGGACGCTGCCG
>NCRO01000084.1 GCA_002849045.2 Candidatus Sediminicultor secundus | reverse complement strand
TAGTCTGCAGCAGACTACGAAGCCCATCGGTATTAAAAGCTTCTAAAGTTCCAATCTTAGGTAAATTAACCAATTCAAGATCAGAAAGTGCAGGCTTTTCTACAATTCTTCCGCATTCTATTAATCTTGCCGGTCTTATATATTCTTCCATAACATCTTTAGGAGAAAAAACAATCTTATATTCATAAGGCCATTCCCTTATTACCGGAAGACCTCCTACTAAAATAGTAGCACTTTCAGTCTCATCCATCAAGCTATCGACATAACCTACAATCATGTGGCTCATCCCCGGAGCTACTCCCATATCCACCACGGCGGTAACACCTTTCTTCTTGGCAAGTTCATCCAAACTTAAAGTATTTTCAGCCATAAAAGATATATCAACTATATTCTTACCGGCTTCAATAACCGACCGCAACATATTAAATCCTAAAAAACCTGGGACAGCACCTATTACTATATCTTGTTCTGCAACTATCTTTTTAATGGCTTCCGAACTGGATAAATCCGCTTTTATTCCTTGTATATCTGTTTCCTTAGTCAACTTATCCAATTTTTTTTCATTAATATCCGCTACGATTACTTGAAAATCTTTATCTTTTGCCAAATCTTTAGCAATTAATCCACCTACCAAACCACAACCCAGTACTATTGTTTTCATGTTTTTATTGTTTCCTTTCTCGTTTTTCTATTTATCGCTTACTAAAAGTTTCATATATTTTCCGATTTCATCGATATTCTCTAATTCTTGTGTAGCTTTTATAATATCTTCCATTCTGAAAGAAGAAATCTTTTTCTCGGAATTAGCTTTAAATTTGAAGATGAGTTCTTCTTCGCTTAAAGGTCGTTCCGGTTGACCTTTGGCAAAATCTTCTTGCTTTTTATGTTCCCCTCGAGAAGTTTTGATGGTAACAATAGCTCGTTTTACTTTGGGGAAAAGGGCATCGATTTCAGAGTTAGCTACTACCTTAATCTTGTCGAGCAATGACCAGACTAAAGGATCTCTAAGAGCATCTTCTTCAAAATCAGAAGGAAGGACATTACCTTTAGCTACTGCAACTGCTATACAATAAGGGAGAGAATGGTCGGCAGTCTCTTTGGTAG
>NCRO01000083.1 GCA_002849045.2 Candidatus Sediminicultor secundus | reverse complement strand
GTATAGTACCTGCTCAAAGTCTGTGGGGGGTTGGTGTTGCGGATTATTACTATGGATGTCCCGGCACAGGAAGTAATTACCAAAGATACAGTTCCGGTTAAAGTAAATGCGGTTATCTACTTTAGAGTAGTTAATCCGGAAAATGCGGTTGTAGAAATAGAAAATTTTGTCAATGCTACCTCGCAAATTGCTCAAACTACCCTGCGTAGTGTTTTGGGACAGATGGAATTAGATGAAATATTGTCACAGAGAGAAAAAATAAATCAGACCCTGCAAAAAATTGTGGATGAACACACCGGTCCCTGGGGAATTAAGGTTACTGCGGTAGAAACTAAAGACATTGAATTACCCGAGGGCATGAAAAGGGCGATGGCTAAACAAGCTGAGGCAGAAAGAGAAAGAAGAGCAAAGATAATTCATGCTGAAGGAGAATACCAAGCCTCAGAAAAATTAGTCAAAGCTGCAGATAGAATTGCCAAAGAGCCTATTGCTTTACAACTCAGATACTTACAGACCTTAACTGAAGTTGCTACTGAGAAAAATTCTACAACTCTATTTCCTATACCCATCGACTTGATTAAACCTTTTCTGGAAAATTATGGTTCCAAAGAAAGTAAAAAGAAATAAATAAAGGTCATTCCTGGGGAAACAGGAATGACCTTATATATAATAACAATTTAATCTAAGCGGTAACTTTATACACTTTATCGCCATGGCGAACTCTATCTTTTGCTTTAATGCCCACTGCATCGCCGGTTTTGGCAGAATCTATAGCTTGGTGTTCTATTTGCATAGAATTTATTTTTTGTTCAAAATCAGTAGTATGTCCAACAAAATGAATGGTATCACCCAAACTTAATTCTCCATTATCAATAACTAAAGCAGCAACTCCTATTTTGGCAAAGTAATCAGTTACTTTTCCAACCATCACTTCGGCCATTTTTTTACCCTCCTTTATCTTTATAATTTTTTAATAAGCTCGGGCAAAATACACTAAAGTAGAAGATTCCTTCCTACAATAAATACATTTTCCCGAAGCTTCTTCTTGCTCAAAAGGAATGCACCTTATACTTGCTTTGGTTTCTTCTTTTATCTTATCTTCGCAATCTTTACTTCCACACCAATAAGCCTTGACTAATCCTCTCTGCTTTTCGATAATTTTTTTGAATTCATTATAATCGGAGGTTTCGCGAATATTTTCTTCCAAAAATTCCCTGGCTTTGGTAAAAAGATTTTCTTGAATATTATCCAGTAATTCTTTCACTATCTCTACTAATTTTTCTTCTTTTACGGCTATCTTTTCCCCGGTATCCCTTCTCGCCAGCATCACCTGTCTCTGAGCCATATCCTTAGGCCCAATCTCCAGTCTTAAAGGAACTCCTTTCATCTCCCACTCGTTGAATTTCCAACCAGGGGTATATCCATCTCGGGTATCAATCTCGACCCGAAAATCTTTCTTTAAAATAGCGCGGATACTCTCGGCTTTCTTTAAAACCTCTTTCTTGGTTTTATCGAACATGATGGGCACTATGATTACCTGAACAGGAGCAACCTTAGGAGGTAATTTTAAACCCCGTTCATCGCCGTGCACCATAACCAGGGCTCCGACTAATCTGGTAGTCGTCCCCCAGGAAGTCTGCCAGACATATTTTTCTTGCTGGTCTTCGTCTAAATATTTAATATTAAAGGCTTTAGCGAAATTTTGTCCCAGGTTATGAGAGGTTCCCGCTTGTAAGACTTTTCCATCAGCCATAAGGGCTTCTAAGGTATAAGTGCGTAAGGCACCAGCAAATTTTTCTTTTTCAGTCTTTCGCCCTATAATTACCGGGATTGCCAGGTCTTTTTCAACATAATCCCTATAAACCTGATTTAATATTTTTAAGGTCTCTTCTTCTGCTTCTTGCTCGGACTTGTGGGCAGTATGACCTTCCTGCCAGAGAAATTCGGTAGTCCTTAAAAATAGACGGGTTACTTTCTCCCAGCGCACAATATTTACCCATTGATTTATTAAAATAGGTAAGTCTCTCCAGGACTTGACCCACTTAGAATAAAGACTACAGATAACTGCCTCTGATGTTGGACGAATAGCTAATCTTTCTTCTAATTTCTGGCTTCCAGCATGAGTAACCCAGGCTACTTCCGGAGCAAAACCCTCTACATGTTCTGCCTCTTTTTTTAATAAGCTCTCCGGAATAAACAAAGGGAAATAAGCATTCTTGTGCCCGGTCTCTTTGATCCTTCTATCTAAACCGGCTTGCATATTTTCCCATAAACCATATCCATAGGGTCTGATTACCATACAACCCTTTATGGTAGTATAATCAGCCAGTTCTGCTTTTCTTACTACATCTACATACCATTGTGGAAAGTTCTTCTCTTTTGAAGCAATTTCTTTAACAAATTCTATATCTTTCTCCACCGGTGTTCCTCCCTTATTTAGTCCTTATCTTATTACAGTTTTATAATATATTTATTAAAGATTTTATCATAATTTAATGTACTTGTCTAAAGTTTAAATATAGTATCGAGTATATAGTATTGGGTATCGAGTTAAGAAAGAGAAAGAAAAGATAGAAAAAGTAGTATTCTTCTTTCTATCCAACTACCCCACTCGGCACTCAAGTGATCAAAAGCTTAAAATAGTATTGAGTGGCATTCAATATGTATTTGAGTGCGGGGTTTACACTAACTATACTTATTGACAGGAGAAACACCTATCCTACTATAACCTCGCTTTCTGAACTGCAATTTTAGCTAAAATTTGGGTCGGGTCTATTATTGGAACTGAGACATCTCCTTTTTTTAAGATTAGAGGGATCTCGGTACAACCGGTAATTATTACTTCTGCTCCTTTAGCTATTAATTTCTGAGCGATTTTTAAAATATTCCCTTTGACCTCATTAGATAAATCTCCTGCCTTAACTGCATAGATTGCTTTCATGACTTCTTCTTTATCCTTCTCCTCAGGATAGATAACCTCGATATTAAATTTTTTAAATTGTTGATGATAAATTTTAGTTTTATAAACACCTATGGAAGCTAAAAGCCCTACTTTTTTTATTTGGGGAATTCTTTGCTGGGTCTCTTTAACAGCCTCCTCTATTATATTTAATACGGGTATTCTGACACTTTTTTGAATTGAGGAAAGAAAATAATGAGCGGTGTTGCAGGGGATAATTATAAAATCTGCTCCGGCTTTTTCTAAATTTCTTGCAGTCTCCTGTAAAGCGGGAAGAGGGTCTTCTCCTTTTCCTAAGATGGCAGTAGTCCGGTCAGGTATCTTAGGATTATTATCAATGATTATTCTTAAATGATCCTGGTCCTTTTCTGCGGGAGTAAATTTAATTATCTTATAAAACAAGTCGATGGTGGCCTCAGGTCCCATCCCACCTAAAATTCCGATAATTTTCTCCGGCATTTCTGGTTTTACTTCCTTTTTACCAGATTATTTATTTATCCTTATTTCAAAAACTAATATATTATACTATAAAAATATAGAAAACCCTTCTTTTTTGGAAAAATATTTTCGTTGTTTACTTTTTATCACCTTATGAAACCTTCCTTTTTTGCCTTATTTAATATAAAATGGATAAAAATGTAAGGAGGTATAACAAAATGAAAATTGGGATAATCTCGGATACGCATGATAATTTACCTCAAATAAAAAAAGCTGTAGAAATTTTCAACCGGGAAAAAGTTAAACTGGTTTTGCATGCTGGTGATTTCGTCTCTCCGTTTACTTTTTTAGAGTTTAAAAATCTAAACTGTCCTCTAAAAGGAGTGTTTGGGAACAATGATGGAGATAAACTTTACCTCCAGGAAAAATTTAAAGGAATTGGAGAGATTTACCCAGCACCATATAAGACAAACATAGACCATAAAAATATAATTATGCTGCATAAAGAGGGATTAGTAGATGCTCTGGCAGAGAGTCAGAAATTTGAGGTAATCATCTATGGCCATACCCACCGTACTGATTTGCGTGAAATTGGAAAGACCATCATTATAAATCCGGGGGAATGCGGAGGTTGGCTAACCGGAAAGAGCACGGTTGCTTTATTAGACTTAGCCAATTTGAAAACGGAGATTATAAAATTAGCAAGTAGCTAATTTCGTATATAGTATATAGCATATGGTATATAGCGAAAAGCGCAAAACGCAAAGCCATAACTTAAAATTCAAAATTAAAGACAAAATCAACCGGGGAACTGAGCAAGTAATATGTAATGTGTGATGAGTAATAAGTAAATAAGATAGGATTTAGGAGTCAAACTTGTATCTCGTATCTCGCATTTTCGCCATGGAGGAACGAAGTGACGAAGCAATCTGGTGGCACTCAAGCAATATTGAGTGCCACCCCACGCTCCGATAAATCGGAACTCGCAATGACAATAAAAAAACGGGGCGGATAAATCCGCCCCTACAAATACTCTCCATCGATTAAATTAACTGGTAAACCGGGAAACTGGATAACTGGTTAACCGAATTTTACTCTCTCTCGCTTACCTCTTTTAATAATTTCAAAGTCTGTTCCAGTCTCTGCAGTTCTTCTCCATATTTGCTCCAGTTGCCTTCGCGGGCAAACTCTTGAGCTCTTTCGTAATATCCCGCTGCTTCCTTAATTAAATCTTTGAGATCTTTTTCTTCACCGGTTATTACGATTTCCCTTCCCTCAAAAGCCCGGACAAAGAGTTTCTCTAAAGCCTCTTCCAGATTATTTCCGATCATTACGTCAGAACCGTTGGAAACGATTACTCGCTTTAGCTCAGGAATCTCACCCTTTTCAGCCCTCAAATATAATGGCTCAACATAAAGAATCGATTCTTCTATAGGAATTACCAATAGATTCCCTCTAATAACTGTAGAGCCCTTCTGCCCCCACAGAGTCAACTGCTGAGAAATTTCTGAGTCCTGGTCAATCCTCGCCTCAATCTGCATCGGACCATAAATCAGTTTTTCCTTGGGGAATTTATAGACTATCAAATTTCCATACTCTGGCTGGTCATTCTTAGCTGCCAGCCAGGCTATCATATTGCTCTTCATAGATGGAGTAAAGGGAGTCATCAAAATAAACTCTTCCTTCTCGTGGCCTGGGAGTTTAGTAATAATATAATAGGGTTCCATCTTAATCTCATCTTCCCCGTACAGCTCATTAGGAGTTTCCCAGTAATCTTCCTTATTATAAAATACATCAGGATCCATCATATGGTAGGTAGAATAAAGCTCAGCCTGTACCTGGAAGAGGTCTTTAGGATAACGGATATGCTCCTTTAAATCCTCGGGCATCTGGTCAAAGTTCTTAAACAGTTGTGGGAATATATTTTTATAGACCATAACCAAGGGGTCTTTCTGATCCACTATATAAAAATCCATTGTCCCATTGTAGGCATCAATTATCACCTTGACCGAATTTCTAATATAATTAAAGTAACCCCCCCCAATAGGAGTAGAGTAAGGATAATTACTTGATGTGGTATAAGCATCCTGTATCCAGAACAATTTCCCTTCTTTAGAAATTACCATATAAGGATCTTTGTCAAAACTCAAGAAAGGAACTATTTTCTTAACTCTCTCTTGAATATTACGATTGATCATAATTCGACTCTCGGGAGTAAGATTAGTGGTGAGCAAAATCTGCGGATTAGAATATTTTATAGAAAACAGAATCCTTCTCCACAGAGAGGAGACCGGCATCCCACCATTACCGGCATAGGTACTGTAGACATTCTCATCTCCTTTAGGATAATCAAACTCTTTGGCTTTAGTCTTTACAATTACATAACCTTTAGTTATCTCTCCATAATAAATCTCTGGTCTTGTAATATCCAAATTTACACTGGAGACCGGAGGAATGTCTTTAATCAATAAATAGGGAAGGCCTTCTCCGCTAATCTTATTAACCGGATTTACCACTACTCCATAGCCGTGAGTGTAAGTTAATACCTCATTTATCCAGGTTCTGGCCTGTTCTGGTATCTTGTCTTTATCTAATTCTCGGGGAGAAACCATCACTTGCTGATAATTTCCGTTAAAATAATAACGGTCCATATCTACACTATAAAAATCATAATACAGCCGGATGGCCTGAATCTGTCTTAAAGTCTGCTTTATAGGTCTCCAATCCCAGAGCCTAATATTTCTAATAGTCTCATCATTTTTTTCAATATCCTCGAAGCTTATCTCTTCCTTAACTGGAAATTCCTCCTCCCTAATCTTATCTAAACCATAGGCTAATCGGGTAGCCTCAATATTATTTAATATATAGGGTCTCTCCTTGGTGCCTTCATTAGGTAAAACTATCGCTCTCTGCACAATTTCAGGATAGACCCCTCCCATCAAGATAGAGACACCAATCAATACTACCAATCCTAAAGCTGGCAACCTCCAATTTTCTTTCCTGGCAGTTACAAAAAACAGCACCGCGCAAACTAAAGCTAAAACCATTAAAATCCTCAACGCCAAAAGATTGGCGTGGATTTCAGTATAACCCGCTCCGAAGATAACCCCTCGAGTAGAGTAGAGAATCTTAAAGGCATTTAACCAGTACTGCCAGGACTTTAAAATTAATATTAAGCCGATAAGTAAGGAAAGATGCACTTTGACCGGGGTTTCAATAATAAGTTTTTTATATTCATATTTTACCGCTCTTTTCATAACATAAATAGCAGCCACTACAACAGTAATAAGGGTAAGGGCAAAAGATAACCAGTTTCTGACGAATTCCCAGAAAGGCAGACTGAACATATAAAAACCGATATCCCGATTGAAGATATGGTCAGATGTTCCAAATGAAGTCCTGTTTAAATAAATCAGAATCTTTTCCCAGCTGGCGCCCTCGGAGAATCCCATAAAGAGCGCAATAATCAGGGAAACCCATAAAACAAATTTTTTATTTATCTGAATATTTTGCAGACTTTTATATAGTTGAATCTCCGGCCTTTCAAACTCATCCTGGCTTATTTCCACCTGAAACTCAGGAGCAAAACGTCGAGCAAAAGAAAGATTTATAAAAGACAATATAAAAAATGCTGCGGCAAAAAACAGCATGACTACCCCTTTAGTCAGCAGTATCTTCCAAAAAACAGCAACATATTGTACTGACTTAAACCATATTATTTCAATATAAATTGAGGCAATCGCACCCACGATTATTACCGCTAAGAAAATTATTCCAATAATTATCCATCTTAAATTTTTCGCTTTATTTGCCATCTCTCTCCTCCAATTTTTATTTTTTATATCTGTATTATATCATGCTACGCCAGTATTGCAATAAATATAAAAACCGTATCTCGTATCTCGTGAATCGTATCTCGCTAAGATAATAGAATATCGGGAAACAGAATGTAGAAAAAGGTACCAGATACTTTCTTTTACATTTTTAGAGTAAATTCTTATAGCACTTTAGACCATAGAGTGATTCGGTGCTTTTTACTGCCTTTACTATCGCCCGAGCCATCACCTCAGCTGCAATAGCTCCTACCACATTCACCCCGGCCTCTACCTCGCCGGTGGCCATACAAAATATAGTATCTCCATCAAACATAGTATGAGCAGGACTTATAGTCCGGGCATAACCATCCTGGGCCATCATCGCTACTTTGGTTGCTCCGGCCTTGGTTAGCTTTGCATTAGTGGCTATAACTCCTATAGTAGTGTTTTTAGAAAAATTATCTTTGGTCTTTTGAGGGAAATTTCTTAAAAAAGACATGGTATTGGCAAAACTTTTCTTGTCCTCACTTAAAACCCCGGCAATAATCTCTCCGCTTTCCGGGTCAACTACATCTCCAAAACAGTTCACTGCCACTATGGCTCCTATTATTAGCTCTTGAGACTTAAAGCTGGCCGTGCCCAGACCGCTCTTCATACAGCGAAGTCCGCCAAATATCTTTCCCACCGTTGCCCCGGTCCCGGCTCCAACATTGCCCTGACTGACTTCCGCATCAGAAACATTAAGGCAGGCATCATAGCCCATCCTGGCATTAGGTCTTACCCTGTAATCACCTATACCCAGGTCAAAGAGAACTGCACCGGGGACTATAGGAACTTTGGTTAGCACCATATCAAAACCTATTTCTTTTTCTTCCAAATACTTCATCACCCCTGATGCCCCATCTAACCCGAAGGCGCTCCCTCCGCCCAGATAGATAGCATGGGCTTTATCTACCAGATTTACCGGATTTAAAAGATCAGTCTCCCGCGTACCCGGAGCTCCTCCCCGCACATCAACTCCTGTTGTTGCTCCTTTTTCACAGATAACCACCGTGCAGCCGGTCCCGGCTTTTAAATCCTGACTGTGCCCTGCTTTTATTCCCGGCACATCGGTAATGGCATCTTTTAAAACCCTCGATTCCCCTTTATTTCCCATCTTTAATGCCCCTTGCTTTTAAGAGTATTTTATCAGAAGCCTCTATCTAATCTTTTTTTTAAATTATAGCTTATTATACTATTCGATAAAACGAATTAAAAATCCCCTTCCCTATGCTTTGCCCCTTAAAAATTGCTCTTTTTTAGTCAAATTTCCACTCTTTTAAAATATGAAAAGGGTTTACATTTTAACTATAAACAAGCTTTATAAATTGATATTACTTCTTCTAAAGATAATTTATAGGGATCTGAATATTTAAAAAGCGAACCCATAGTGTCCATCGAATTTTTAGCTAATATTTCTGCCTCTTCTTTTCTAATACCAAAATTACTAAGTTTAAGGTCATCCATACCAATATTTTTAATAAGTTTTTTCAGGGAAGCAATAAAAGCAAATGCCTTTTCTTTTTCAGGAAGAAGATCAATATTTTCTCCCATAGCTTTTGCCAAATCTACAAACCTTTCAGGGCATTTTTCTGCCATAAAGCTAAAATATGCTACAGATAAAGCGATTAAACCTGCTCCATGAGGCAGCTCTGGGTGAAAAGCACTAAGAGCATGCTGCATAGAATGGTGGGAGACACAGGAAGATAAAGACTCAACTATTCCTGATTCTGTACTAGCCCAGGCAACAGCTGAACGTGCTTCCAAGTTTTTACCTTCACAAACAGCTATAGGAAGATATTTTGTGATAAGACTTACTGCTTCTAAAGCATACATATCGCTTGCCGGTTGATTTTTTATAGATAAATATCCTTCTGCAGAATGAAAAAAAGCATCCATCCCTTGATAAGCAGTAAAATCTGGAGGGATACTTAACATCAGCTCAGGGTCTACTATAGCCAAAGATGGTAAGCTATAATCACCACCAAAGCCAATTTTTTCATTGGTCTCTGTTTTGGTGATAACCGTCCAGGGATCGGTTTCGGTACCTGTCCCAGCGGTAGTGGGAATGGCAACTATCGGTAGAGCTCCTTTTTTTACTTCTTTACCTTTACCGCTGCCTTCGCTTATATAATCCCAATATTCTCCTGGATTTTTAGCCATAATGGCAATACTTTTTGCCGAATCAATAGAACTTCCACCCCCCAAACCAATAACGAAATCACAGTTATTATCTTTAGCCATTTTAGCTCCTTCAGCTACATGCTCTGATATGGGATTAGGAAGAATTTTATCGAACAGAACGGTTTGAAATCCATTTTCTTTTAAATATCTCCTGACCCGGTCAAGATAACCATATTTTTTCATTGAATTTCCAGAACTGATAACCACAAGAGCTTTTTTACCCGGTAAATATGGTGTAGTAGAGAGTATATTTAGTTCACCTGCTCCAAATATAATCCGAGTTGGCATGTAATAATTAAATTTTAATTTCATTTATTCTTCTCCTGATATTATTTTTATAAGTCTATTGGCAATTAATATTTTAAATACGTGAAAGATCAATATCTTTTGGTAAATTCAGTATGAAAACTTCTAATAATTCAATTAGTTGTTCGATATCTCTTAAATGGCAGTTTTCCATGGGGCTGTGTGTATATCTTACTGGAAATCCCACCTCTATCGAGGGAATTCCTTTGTTCTCGAGTTGCAGAAAAGAAGCATCGGTTAAGCCTCCATAAAAGACATTCCTCTGTACTTGAATGTCTGCTTTATTTGAAGCTTTTTCAAATAAATTTAGTAATTTTGGATTAGGCACAACACCTCCCAGGGTCCCTCTGCCGTGAAAACTATAAGTGTTAATCACCGGACCTCCTCCAAGCCTTACATCTGTTTTATCGAGGTCAGGTGTATCGCAAGATACCGCTACATCTATAGCTATAGCAAAATCAGGTTGTATTGCCCGGGCAGCAGGCAGTACTCCCCTTAAATTGTATTCCTCCTGAACTGAACCTACCAGATAAATTTCCGGAGAATATTCTTTGTTTAAAAGTCTTTCCATAAGGCAAAGTAGAACCAGGCAACCTCCTCGGTTATCAATAGCAGGAGAAAAAACAATAGGACCGTTTTGAATAAAATCTCTGGCGTAAGTAATTGAGCTACCCACATTAACCCCCAAAGAGAGAACTTCTTGAGAACTGGAACAGCCTATATCGATATACAGTTCCTCGATGGGTATTACCTTATATCTTTCACTGACAGCGGTAAGATGGTGGGATTTGCTGCCGACAATTCCTTCGATAAAATTACCTTTCTCTGCTTTCACCAGCACTTTACAGCCTAACAATATTTTTTCGGGGATGCCCCCAATTTTCTCTACTCTTAGAAAACCATGGGAACTGATTTTACGTACAATCATTCCCACTTCGTCCATATGAGCTATTATCATAATTTTTGGCCCCCTAGAAGAGGCTCCAAAACTGGTTATGACATTCCCTAGTGAATCGACCTCTGCTTTAATTCCGTACGCCTTTGCTTTTTCATACATATATTTAATCATCGGTTCTTCAAAACCGGAAGGGCTGGGAATAGCGGTTAATTCTCTAAGTTGATCCTCTAATCTTTTAAATTTATTCATAATTAATTTCCTCAATTTTTATTTATTTTTAAAATTTATCTTTTAGAAATGTCTACCAAATTGTGAGATACCTTAGATGTTGCTCGATAGAGCTCTTTATAAAGCTTAAAATATTCACCGTACAGAGAACTATTTTTCTCTATAGGAGTTATTTTTTTATCCCATTCAACCCAGCTTAAAACATCCTCCAACGATTTATTATATCCAATGCCCAAGCCTGCTAAAAAAGCATCACCATAACAAGCCCCTAAAGTTATTTTAGGAACCAACTGATCTAATTTTGTAACATCACTTACAATCTGTAATAAGACCGCACTGTTGGTTCCTCCCCCGATAGCTACCGCTCTCCTTACCGGCAGACCCGCTTTCTCTATGTTCTCTATATTATCCCTAATACCATAGGCTATTGCTTCTAAAATTGCCCTGAAGATATGTCCCTTTTTGTGAAATAGGCTTAATCCGACTAACGCTCCTCGGGCATTAGGGTCATTTAGCGGCGTCCTTTCTCCGCTAAAATAGGGCAAGAGCAAAAGCCCTTCAGATCCCGGGGGAATTTCCTCAGCCAATCTATCTAATAACTGGTATGAATAACCGTCTAATAGATCACTGAACCAGGACATTACTGCCCCCGAAGTAGACATGCCAGCGGCAATTGCATACTGCTCTGGTTGTAAAAATATAGTAGGCCATATATTTCTGTCCGCTTTTGCAAATTTATCAGTTATCTCTATAAAGAATGAACTGGTCCCGTACATTATCATTAAGTCACCGTTTTCTACCACTCCGGAACTTATAGCTTCTGACGCTGCATCTGATGTACCGGCAATGACTTTTGTGCCCTCTTTCAATCCTGTTTCTTTAGCAGCTTCTCCGGTAATCTCACCAACTATGTCGGTAGTCCAGGTTATTTCGGGTAATAAGTCGAGGGGAGCATCCGGCCAAAGAACGTCTGTCCATTCTTTTTTCCTGCAATCAAAGAGGGGATTAAAGGTGCTTGCCGTATAATAATCTATTACCGAACGGCCGGTCAAACGGTAAACCAAATATGTTGTGGCGGTAACGATCCTGGCTGTCTTCTTAAAGAGCTCTGGTTCATTTTTCATAAACCACAATATCTTCGGACCGGCAGCTTGAGAGGACAAGAGGATGCCATTATATTCAAGCAGTTTCTCTTCCCCATTCTTTTCGGTTATTTCAGAGATCTCTTTTTCGGCTCGATTATCTATTCCGTACAAAATAGCGTTCCGAAGCGGCTCCCCTTTACTATTCAAAGGCAGCATAGTCGGGGCAATCGCACTACAGCCCACCGCCGAAATAGAGCCATTGTCGATACCAGTCTTTTGGAGAAGGTCTTTGGTTAAAAATACAAAGTCATTCCACCAGGAAAAAGCATTATGCTCAGCATAACCAGCCTTAGGAATAATCAGATTATGAGTACAGCAAGAATCTCCCAATACCACACCATCTTTAGTTACAATAACTCCTTTTGATCCATGGGTGCCTATATCAATACCCAAAGTACAGCCTTCATGCATAATCATCCTCTTTTAAAATTAAGTTTTAATAAGCCTAAAAATAAGCGTTTATAGCAAATAGATAATTAGCTATGAAGAATTTTTATTTCTTCAAATTTTTTCTAAGTGAACTTACTTTTTGCATAAGCTTGTTTACGCGCTCCTGGCTGACCGAATTCCAGGTGATTCCATCAACCTTAAAAGCTGTTCCTATAATAGCACCATCAACTTCTTTTAAAATATCTTCTACGGTTTCAGAGGTAACTCCCGTATTAGCTAAAACCGGCACCTCGCCTGCATTCTCTTTTATCTCTTTAAATAGGTTCATTTTGGCAACTATTCCTGTAACCGGACCAGAGACCAACAGGGCATCTGGCAAAGAGGACATAATAACACTCTTAGTAACAACTGATAGAGGTCGGTGAGCTACCGGTGCGGAGAATTCAGCATTTATATTAAAGAACAGTCTGATATTTTCCGCCTTTATCAGTTTTCGATAGGAGAATACTTCATGGCAGTTAGTATGCCACATCCCCATATCCCCTGCATATTCATTGGTAAAAATCTCTCTTACAAAACTGGCTCCCGCTACTTTAGCTATTCCTAAAGCGGCAATAGGGTCCCAAAGTACATCTACTCCAAAAGGTGCTTTTACCTGAGATTTTACCTTCCCAATAACATAAGACATCGCTGCTATCGTTCCTACTCCGGCCTTGAAGGAATACGGTCTGTCATGCTCGTTGCAAAACATAATACCATCCACTCCTCCTGACTGAAGTTTTTCCACATCCTGAATCACGCCTTTTACAATCGCATCTATTCCCCCAATATCATCGTACAGATAGTTCCCCGGTAAAGGCAAAAGGTGTACCATCCCGATAATCGGTTTTTCCACTCCAAAGATTTCTTTTAACACATCTGTCATAATACCTTCCTCCTTTTATTCAGCATAATTGGTTTTTCCTTAAACTATTTTTATCTAAATTAATCAGTAATTTCTTTTCTTATTATTAAATAATCATTATTTGTTAGAATTGGAAATATGGGCACTCATTGTATAGGCACTGTCCTTTAAGGTTAAATAAGTGCCCTCATACTGGCTTATAAAAAATTTATATTTTTTATGATTATCCATATTCGGAACGACTGTCTCTTTAAATTTTACCATCTTATTTGCTGCTTCGGTAATACTATTGTACTTCCCGGCAGCAACGGCACTGAGAATTGCTGAACCTAATGCTGCTGCCTCTGAAGTAGTAGTCTTCTTGATGGGCAATCCGGTTACATCAGCATAGATTTGAAGCCATAGTTTACTGTGTGTGGTTCCTCCGCAAGCGATTATTTCATTAATTTCAAAATTGCTCTTTTTCATTACTCTTAGGATTATCTCTGTCCCGTAAGCGACCGCTTCCATTATAGCCCTATATATGTGTACCGGAGTATGTTTTAAAGAAAGTCCTCTAATAACCCCTCTGCTATAGGGGTCAACATACGGTGTTCTGTTCCCTTGCCAGTGTTCCAGAATAATTACTCCTTCCGAACCAGGGGGTAACTTTTCTGCTTTCTTATCCATATATTGATAGATGCTCAGATTCTGCCTGGCTGCTTCCTCTTCTATCTTCTTATTGATAAAATTAATCTTAAACCACTTTAACACCGAACCGGTTGAAGTCTGACCACCTTCTATTAAATAGACATCATCAATTACTGCATCAGGATAGGTCCCAAAAAGACCCTTAACATGGAATCTTTTATCAGATATGCCGATTAAAAGATGGGAAGAACCGGTAATATAAGCTAGCTGCCCAGGCTTCAAGGCATTTAAGCCGATAACCGCAATAAAGGCATCAGCTCCTCCTTGGGCAACCGGAATCCCCTCCGGCAAATCTGTTTTGTCTGCAATTTCCTTCCTTAATCTTCCGGCAACTTCACCCAGCTTTAAGACTCTCTTGGGTAGTTTTTCAAATATGTCTTCGAGTCCCATCTTTTTATAAAACCCTTTGGGAAATCCACCCTTCTCATTATCGTAATATTCTCTAACCGAAGTTGTGTTTATCCCCAAAGTCCATTCGCCGGTCAGTTCAAAGGTAATCCAATCTGTATATTCGGCAATTACTTTTGATTTTTTATAAACTTCTGGTTGGTTCCTCTTGACCCACAAATTTTTACAAGGAAACCACTCTGCTGAAACTTTGCTGTATCCGTTATACCCTCTCGCCGGATCATCGATAGACTCGATAAATTTTGCTTCCTCAGATGATCTTACATCCATCCATATAATAGGATCCCGGGTAGGTTTATTATTTTCATCGAAGAAAACCACCGAACAGCAGGTTGCATCAAGACCGATTGCTATAATCTCCTTGGGATTAATTCCGGAAATACGGATAGCTTCCACAATAGATTTGATGAGAGCTTCTCTCCATTCTTCCACTTTCTGTTCAGCCCAAGCAGGGTGTTCATAATATGTTTTATAGAGATGGGACCCGAATCCCAGGATGTTCCCCTCAAGATCAAATACCCCTGTCCTGATACTTTCAGTACCTGCATCAATTCCCAGTAAATATTCAGCCATACCTTTTAACTTCCATTCATTAATTTTTACTCTCTAAGTATTCATAAAAAGCTTTTATCAACAACATACCCGCAACTGCACCGGGATCTTTCTTGCCTATAGATTTTTTACCGTACCAGACAGCTCTTCCGTGTTTTGGGAGCATCTCTTTAGTAGCTTCAACTCCACCTTTAGCAGCTTCATAAGCCTTCTTAAAGCCTTCCTTCAGGTCTATCCCATCTTCAGAAGCTAATTTGAGAGCTTGAAAAGCAGGATACAGAGAATCAATAATAGTCTTTTCGTTCGGTTCGGTCTTTCCTCTCTCCATTATTCCTTCCACAAAAGCAGAAGCCATTAAAACAGAGTCAGATAAATCAACTTCAGTTTTGCCTTTAACGATTTTACCGGCTCTCATAAAACCGGTAGCTATAAGAGTGCCCAGGGTAGAAGGAACAGTCTCTGCTAAGGTCGTACCGACTTTTATAAATACTCTTCCTATATCCTTTTCCTCCAATGCTGATATCATTTCGTAGACTTTGGAAAATCCGGTACTCATAGTAATCCCTAAATCTCCGTCACCAATCGCCGAATCCAGTTTAAATAAGTTTTCTTTATTTTCAACCATTACATCTTTAACTTTAGCAAATAAGCCTCCTAACTCCGAAGAATTTAGTTTATTCATATTATATAATCTCCATTTTTATTCAAGTTCTGCTTGCACAAAGAAAGGAGTATTTGCTGATTTTTTTAATAACTTTTTTAGCTCATTGTCAAGCTTTAATAAGGAGATAGACATTCCGGCCATCTCCATAGAGGTGGCAAACTCACCGATATAGGGATGGTATACAGTTATCTTCCTGTCTTTTAATATTTGTGCTACTTTTCTATATACCACATACAGTTCCTCTTTAGGGGTAGCTCCCAATCCATTTACCAGCACCGATACTTCGTCTCCCGATTGATAAGGAAGGTCCTCCAAGATGGATTTCATCATTTTTTCTACTATCTCATCAGCGGATTTTAATTTTCCCTTCCCTATTCCTGGTTCTCCGTGGATACCGATGCCAATCTCCATCTGACCTTCATCCATCTCAAAGGTAGGTTTTCCCATCTCCGGAAGAATACAAGGAGAGAGTCCGACTCCCATGGTGCGTACATTGGCACACACCTTCTCGGCAACTCTTTTCACTTCATCCAGAGAAGCCATCTCTTCGGCATAAGCACCGGCTATTTTATAGACAAAAAATATCCCAGCAACTCCCCTTCTCTTGTCTTCTTTGCCTTTGGGCGATGAAGCTACATCTTCTCCTGCGACTGCTTGCTCAACTCTAATATTTTCCATGTCTGCCATTTCAGCTGCCATGTCAAAATTCATTACATCTCCACCGT
>NCRO01000082.1 GCA_002849045.2 Candidatus Sediminicultor secundus | reverse complement strand
CAGCCTTTTCTGTTTGCCCTTGATCCCGGGTTGTTATTTATAAATAGCACAATCGGACATACCTTGCTATTAATTGTTACTGCTTTATATCTGTTCTAATCATATTTTCTCTAATTTTGGGATCAATTATCACATAATTTTTTTCTATCTTCCTGAAATATTCCTGAGTAGAAGATATCCTAATTTTTTTTGGCGACAAAAGTCTATGACCATAAGTAATATTTTCAGAATCTAAACTATCTAAATTGAACTTGATTATTTCTTTTCCATACAGGGCAAGTATCCATCTTATAGGACGGATAAATCGCAATGATCTTTCTCCCCAGCGCATTGATTTAGGAAACTGTATACCCTTTATTATTTTAGGAAATATCTGGGATAATAGGTCAATAGTTGGCTGGCCTATTTTGGATTTGGGAGCAAAAATATATTTCCCTTTTTCTGTATCTTCGACAATTAAATCCTTAACATCTACTCCCTGACTTTGAGCAAATTTTAGGGCAGGTTTTTGGGGTTGCGAATCTTTGTTGTAAGCAATTGAATAAGCAGGTCCTTTAATTTTTTGAAAAATGTCTTCCTGTTTTTCCTTAATGTGGAAAATAAATAATATTAATCTTCGAGGAGTGCCGTAAACTTTTATTTCTTTATATTTTATCCTCGATTCTTCCAAATACTTTTTTGCTAACCGATTTAAATCTTTTAAGGCATTCTCCATATACTGAGCTGGTATTTCTTCGGTTCCAATTTCTAAAACTACATTATTCATTAAATTTTATCCTCTGCCTGGTCTTTTATTATTTAATTAAAGGAAAACCCAATTTTTCTCTCTGCTTTATGTATTCTTCTGCACATAATCGGGAAATATTTCTTACCCGGGAAATATATCCTGTTCTCTCTGTAACGCTAATTGCTCCTCGAGCATCTAATAAGTTAAAAGTATGGGAACATTTTAATATATAGTCATATGCTGGTAAGGTCAGCTCTCTTTCCGTTAATCTTCTGGCTTCTTTTTCGTAAATATTAAATAGATTAAATAACATTGCCACATCTGCTTCTTCAAAATTATACTTGGATTGTTCAACTTCTGATTGATGTTGTACATCTCCATAAGTAATATCTCCACTCCATTTTAAATCATAAAAATCGTCTATTCCTTGAATAACCAGAGCTAATCTCTCTAACCCATAGGTTATTTCAACCGGAATAATATCTAAATCAAGCCCGCCAGCTTGCTGAAAATAAGTAAATTGAGTTATTTCCAACCCGTCTAACCAGATTTCCCAGCCTAATCCCCAGGCACCTAAAGTAGGGGCTTCCCAATCACCTTCAATAAATCTTATATCATGCTCTTTTCTTAGTATTCCCAAACTTTCTAAACTTTTAAAATAAATCCCCTGAATATTTTCGGGAGAAGGCTTTAATATGACTTGAAATTGATAATGTTGTTGGACCCTATTGGGATTTTCACCATAACGCCCATCCGCAGGTCTTCGAGATGGTTCAACATAGGCAACTCTCCAGGGTTCAGGACCTAATACTCTTAAAAAAGTGGCTGGATTCATCGTTCCTGCCCCTTTTTCTGTATCATAAGGTTGCTGAATGATACACCCCTGTTCCCCCCAAAATTTCTGTAAATTAAAAATTATTTCTTGAAGATCCATATTGTCATCTCTTTCTCTTTATTATAAATAAAATTCCCTCTCATGTAAGATTTTTTAAAAACTTATTACCTGTTGGAGAGAGGGACTATATTTTCTTTGTTAATATATCAAAACTGGCCTTAATTGTCAACGACTTAAAAGAAAGTATCGAGTATATAGTATTAAGTATCGAGTTAAGAAAGTAAAAGAAAAGATAGAAGAAGTAGCATTCTTCTTTTTATCTAACTAACCCACCCGGCACTCAAGTGATCAAAAGCTTAAAATAATGTTGAGTGGCATTCAATATATACTTGAGTGACGGGTTTACACTAACGTTCGTATATCGTATTGCGTTAGGAAAACTAGCGCACAGCCTATAGCGTATAGTTATAGCGAAAAACGAAAAGCGCAAAACGTAAAGCTACAGCTTAAAATTTAAAATTAAATATATATCTCGATTCGTTGATAAATTAGTCGTTAGTGAATAGTGAATAGTCGTTAGTACAAGAAGACACGGCGCGCCGTGCCTCTACTTTTCTTTTGTAGGGGCACAATGAATTGTGCCCTCTCTGTTTTACTACCTTTTGCTTGCTTTGCTAAGCGAGTGTCTATTAAAACAGGGATTATGAAAAAAGGAAATTTCTATACCATTTAATTATTTAGTTA
>NCRO01000081.1 GCA_002849045.2 Candidatus Sediminicultor secundus | reverse complement strand
CAGTAGCTATGAAATAGAAGTTGCAGTTAATGAGATTGATAGCTTGGAGATAGAAGTAGGGCAGGAAGTAATTATTATCCTGGATGCTTTCCCTGGGAGAGAATTTTCAGGAAGAGTAAGGGAGATTCATAATTACACTCAAAATGTAAACGGAGTAGTTACTCTTCCGGTTACAGTGCAGTTAGATAAGACAGATAAGCAGTTTAAGCCCGGTTTTTCCGCTTTAGTGGAAATTGTTATTGGTATAGCAGAAGGCGAATTATTAGTTCCTATTAGTGCAATCCTTGACCGAAAAGGGCAGCAGATGGTAGTTAAAGTGGTGGATAATAAGCCGGTGTTCACTCCGGTAAAAGCCGGATTTAGCGATGGAGTTTATACGGCAATTGAAGAGGGATTGGCTGAGGGTGAAGAGATAGTGATAAATGTTTACGAATTTGCTAAAGCAGGTTCTAAAAACGATGGTACACAACGGACCCCAGGAATGGGTGGATTTATGAGGCAGCACGAATAAAGATTAGTAAAATAATATAAAGGCAATATCTAAATGTTAGAAATAAAAAAAGAATTATTTTTT
>NCRO01000080.1 GCA_002849045.2 Candidatus Sediminicultor secundus | reverse complement strand
TCCTTTCACATCTGATTTTATTTATTTTTTTAAAAATTTTTTATTGCAAGATTTATTAAAAAATAATTATCTTATTTTTTCAAGATATATCTTATTATTTCTTTCATCTTTATAAGCCTGTTTATAGTATAACAACTTTATTTCTGCTACTTCCTAATTGTTCCTAAAATTTCTATTAAGCCAGTCTGATAAGATAGTAAGGCAAATATTAAAATTCTTACTATCCCCTCCAAAACCTATTCTTAAGTGGCCTGGCATATCAAAACATTCTCCCGGAACCAGTAAAAGTTTCTTTTCATTAAAAATTTTTTCACATAATTCTTTTGAAGTAAGTGGAATATTTTTTAGCTTGGGAAAACACAATACCCCAACTTTAGGCATAATATAGTCAAAAAAATATTCATGTTGTTTAAACCACATTAAAAGTGTTTTAAAGTTTTTCCGGGCTATTGTTAAATTCCTCTGCATAATCTTTTCACGGTTAATAAGAGCAAAAGTTGCTAAAAAGTCACTCAAAGGAGTATTGCTAATAGTAGTATAATCTTTCCCTTCCCAGCATTTTTGGACTATTTCCTTGGGTCCTACGATCCAGCCTAAGCGTAAACCTGATAACCCATATGCCTTAGACATACTTCCTACACTAATTGCCCTTTTACTTAGACTCCTGCCATAAGGAGGAACAACGCCTTTAATTAATTCCAACTCATGATATACCTCATCACACAACACGTAAAAATCCTGTTCTTCAGCCCATTTTAGAATAGTCTTGAGCTGTATTTCGTTAATAACTGCCCCAGTCGGATTATTAGGAATATTTAATACAACTAACTTAGTTTTTTTATCAATAAGTACTTTGAGTTTATCAATATTTAGTTCGTATCCGTTTTCCGGTTTCATCCGCAAATATTTAACCTCCGCTCCCCGGGCTTCGGCAGTAGAATAAAGAGCCTGGTATGTAGGGAACTGGACGATTACTGTATCTCCCTTATTCACTAAAGAGTTAATAATATGATAATCGGCTTCTATAGCACCCGTAGTAATAAGTACATTTTCTATCCGGGCATTATGTTGGTAAAGTGAGGCTACAGTTTCTTTTAATTTTTCGCTCCCTGTAGTAGGGTTATAACCTAACTTTATACTAAGGAGCTGTTTTTCTAAATTGTTAAAATCTCCAAGTTCCAACAATTCCTTTAATATAAAAGGCTTTACGTCCGTTTCTGCCATTTCGTAATCGGCATCATTTTCGTAAGTATTTAACCATCTTTCTACTTTAAAACTTTTTATATTCATGTAAAATACCTCCTTACATAATTTATAATTCTACTATCACTCCTAAGCCCTTTTCTTTAGCAATCTTTATCAAATGGTTGGCCGTCAATAAATCTTGATGAGCTATTCCGGTACTATCGAATATAGTAATATCATTTTTAGAAACTCGACCTGGTATTTTACCCAATATTACCTCTCCTATTTCTCCTATTATACTTTCTTTAGTAATAATACCTTTTTTAATAGGTATCTCTGTTTCACCGACATTAGCAGCTTGATTTATATCATCAACAAATACTCGAGCCATAGAAAAAATATTTTCATCAATCTCTTGTTTGCCTTCCATATCTGAGCCAATACAGGTAAAATGCGTTCCTTTTTTCACCCATTCTTTTTTAATTAGTGGTTTCCTGGAAGGAGTAGCGGTAACAATAATATCTGCTTGCCCAGTCGATTTTTCAATATCATCGGTAGCAACAAAAGTTATCCCAAACTTTTTAGCTAACTTTTCAGAATAAATTTTATCATCTTTATATTTTGACAAGATTTCGTTTTTTAGTCTCAATTTAGCCTTATTGCAAAAATCAACAGCAAACTTATAATTGATCGGATCATAAACTGTAACTTTTTTAATATTATTTAAAACAGTTAATCCTGCTGCGATTTGAAAAAATGCCTGATGTCCGGCTCCGACCATTAAAAGGTTCTCCGAATCTTTTCTGGCAAGATATTTGGAACCGATTGCTCCCGCTGACCCGGTGCGCATACAAGTTATATGTTCAGCACTTAGAATGCCCAGAGGTATTCCTGTTCTACCATCAAATACCATTATTGTTCCTATCACATCAGGAAGGCCTTTTTTAATATTTTCTCCAAACCAGGACACCAGCTTTAAACCAAATACATTAGCCTCACCTTTAAGGTGCCCAGCTTTTATATCCATATCGGCTTTTCCAGGCTCAAAAATATGAGTTATAATAGGAAACAAATCAGCTTGATTAGAATTTTTAAGGGTATATACCTGTTTTACTACTTCTATTACATTTTTAATATCAAGTAAATCTTTTATGATTCCCTCATTCAAAATTCTTACTTTACTCATTTATAGATTTCTCCTTTTTAAATATTTCAAATTCATAATTACTTATCACTTATTCTAAGTCTGTGGGACTTCTTTCAGGATTTTTCAACACCTCCTATTTGGAAATCTTGGTTATTTCATTAAAGAGTTCATCATCAATATTTCCTCCACTAATAACAACAACAGTTTTTTTGTTCCTAAATTGCTCTTTATTTTCTATCAATAACGCAGTTCCTACAGCCCCTGCCCCTTCAACAACCTGATTATCTTTCTCCCAAAGTAATCTTATTGCTTCCTTTATACTTTCTTCTTTTACCAAAATGACTTTATTTACATTCTTTTGAGTTATTCTAAAGGTAATTGATCCTTCTTCGATTCCCCCACTAAGGCCATCAGCAATGGAGTCTTGAATTTTTATCTCTTCTGACTTTAGGATTTTTCCTGCCTTCAAGGATTCATACATAACTGGAGAAGCTTCTGATTGGACTCCGATAACCTCTATGGATCGATTCTTACACTTAATTGCAATAGCAATGCCAGCAATTAGACCTCCACCTCCTATAGGAACTAAAACTTTTTCGACTTCCGGAAATTCCTCTAAAATTTCTAATCCAATTGTACCCTGTCCTACAATAATATCTGAATCATTATAGGGGGAGATATAAGTTTTCACCTCTTTACGAGCTAATTCTAACGCCTTTTGTTCGGCTTTATCATAATCTCCATACAATATCAACTCTGTACTATATTCTTTAATCTTGTCTATCTTTTTTCGGGGTGTAGTTTCAGGAACAACAATTTTCACTGACATATTTAATTTTTTAGCTGCTATAGCTGTGGCAAGGCCATGGTTTCCGGAAGAACAAGTTATAATTCCTTTTTGTTTTTCTTCAGGAGTTAAATGTAATATTTTATTAAATGCACCTCTAACCTTAAATGAGTGGCTTAGTTGAGTATTTTCTAATTTCAGATAAACTGTCCCTTGACAAAGTGAACTTAAAAAATTAGAATACTTTAAAGTAGTTCTCTTTACAAATGGTCTTATCGTCTCCCTTGCGATTTTTATATCACTTGCATCGATTTTAATACTCACTAAAAAAATCCTCCGCCTAACATTATTTAGTTTATTCGACAAAAATTTCAAAACACCTCTTTTTTTTATTTATTTTTTCTAATTTTTTATTTAACCTTAGCTACTGCCTTCTCCAATACATCTAAAGCCTCATCTAACTGTTCATCGGTAATCTCTAAAGAGACTAACATCCTAAGAAGATTTTTATTAATCCCGGCAGTAGGAACAAACACTCCGTTCTTCAGGCATTCCTGAACAATCTGTGCTGTCTCTTGGGCAGCAGGTTCTTTGGTCTTCTGGTCTTTTACCAATTCTATAGCCCTCATCGCTCCTATACCCCGAATCTCTCCTATTAAGGGGTACTTGTTTTTCATCTGAAGGAAACGTTTTTTTAATCTTTCCCCAATCTTTAGCGCCCTATCTAAGAGATGTTCTTCTTCAATGATATTTATTACTTCCAGAGCTGCTCGACAGGCTACCGGGTTACCTACATAGGTTCCGCCGATACATCCTCCGGGGAGGGAATCGGTAATCTCCTTTTTGGCGATCACTGCC
>NCRO01000008.1 GCA_002849045.2 Candidatus Sediminicultor secundus | reverse complement strand
ATTGTAGTTTTGTTATAAGAAAAATTCCCTCCCCTGGAATTAAGATATTCTACCTCACTATAATCTTTTAAAATAGTTACGTCACAACGTAATTTCCGGTTAAAATCTTTCATTCTCTCTATAATATCTTCACCAATCTTAATCATCTCTTCGATGCCCTTGTTTGCTACTTTTCTGTCATATATATTTACTTTTTTCTTTTCTTTCCCCCCTCTTTTAATTTTCCCTGGGAAATCAAAAGAAGCTTCTGAGCCAAATTCTGAGGTAGCTACTGCTTTTACAAGCATTAAATCAAAACTTTCACTTCCCGTAGATGAAGAAAATCCTATCCTCCCATTATGTATCACTCGCAATGCCTTTCCCTCACTCTCAGAAATATCGATAGACTTTAATCTGTTTACTTCAAAATTTACCGGGATAGTCTTGCTCTTTACTCTAAATAGTTCGGCAGAGTCTACTTTCTTACAAGCTTCTTGTAATAATTTTTCCATCTCATCTTCCTCCTACTACTACCTTTTTTATCCTGAGGTGAGGACTACCAAAAGAGACTGGTAGAGGGTTTTGCCCCGCTTTTCCGCATCCACCACCTGTTTCAATCATTTTCAAATCATTTCCTACTCCCTCAATATTAAGAAGGGTGGTAAATAAATTCCCACTTAAAACTACATCTTTAACCGGTTCAGCAATCTCGCCATCTCTTATCATAAAACCTTCCCCAGCGCTAAAAGTAAACATCTCAAAGGTAGTCATCCCTCCATAACAGTCCTTGGCATAAATTCCTTTTTTTATCCCAGATAATAAATCTTTAAAAAAAATATCTCCATTTTCGACATAGGTATTGGTCATTCGAACAATAGGTTTAAAGCGATAATTGAGGGCGCGAGCATTTCCGGTCGGTTCCTCCCCCATTTTAGCAGCAGTCTCTCGCGAATGAAGTCTGCCTACCAGGGTTCCCTCTTTTATCAGGTAATTTTTCTTTGTTCTAACACCTTCGTCATCATATTTAGTAGAACCCAACAAATCCGGGATAGAACCATCATCAACTACATCA
>NCRO01000079.1 GCA_002849045.2 Candidatus Sediminicultor secundus | reverse complement strand
AGATGTGTATAAGAGACAGCTTTCCGGGAGCTGTAAGCTTCCCAAGAACTTCCCCAAGGAATACGGGGTAAAGTTATATAATGAAGGGATTCCCTCCCAAAGTTTTAAACTTTTGCCTTCCGGGATATTTTCTGCAGAGGAGTTAGAAGGTATCAAAAGGGACTCTGAGTCCTATCTGGCTGTCTTTAGAGAGATGACCGATAGGGCTATTTCCGGTCAAAGACCGAATAAAAAGGATATAAAGATTCTAGAGGAGATTATATTAAAAGATAGGAAGATAAAAACAGAGAGTTACCCCCAAGAGGGTAACCCCCACTTTTATCCCTCTTTACATATATGCATACCTCCGGGTAGGACTTTGGCCTTTTATTGGATCTACTGGACTTGGATTAAAGATATTCCCATAAGAAGATGTATAGCCAAGGACTGCTCTAAAATTTTTATTCCGGCAAGAGCAGACCATGTATTTTGTTCAAAGCGTTGTGCCAAGAGAGTTTGGGCACAGAGACAATAACTTTGGAACGATAAAATATTGACAAAATTCTAATTTTATGTATAATTTAGTATATAAACAATAAAGATAATTTATTTATTTAGGAGGATACTCCACTATATACAAGTTTAATTTTTATAACTAATTAAATATTAATTAGATTATTCTAAACAATCATTATATAAAAATGTCCCCAAAATTTATGATCAAAGATCATAATAAGATTAGTCCCCCTTCAATATTTCTACTTTTACATTAACCATATTTTAGTTGATGCTCCATAAAAAATCATTCCATTATCCTAATATTTGCACCATCCTATTTTAAGATTAATCCTGATAAAGAAGAAAAGATTACAATGTACTGTCTCATCCTTGCCCAAGTGATTGAATAGGACTTATGCTACTATTTCCCTAGACCTGTTGAATCATCTTTTAAGAGAGTCTTTTAGGAATGATACTTTTAAGCTTTTAAGGAGCTAACTTGGCCTTTAAAAATTAAATAATTACTTATTCACTAGTTTCCATTTAAATAAGTTAAGAATTTTTTTGGTAACTGTCATTTGGTGAATATAAAGGAGATGATAATATGTAGATATGAGAAATTAAACAATGTCATATAATTTTTTATTTTTCAATATAAAGGAGGACATAGATAATGAAATTGCTATTTAAATCTTTTCTTATTATGGTTATATTGGGCATCGTTTTTCTTACGGTAATCACCATTAGTTGCCTACAAGAGCCAAGAACATCGGAGGAGGTTGAAACCATTGAACATTTAAAAGGTCCTGAATGGAGTAGGTATGTTGGCAAAACCGTCACTGTAGAAGGAATTTTTGTCCGTGACCCACTCCCAATGTTAGTTACTGATCTCGATATCGTTATTGTGAATATGCCCATGCCTAAGGATCAATACATTATTATGGTCGGCAAGAAGGCTGAAGAGATCGACCCAAAGGAATATGGAGGCCAAAGATTGAGGATCACAGGTATTATTACTCCTCTTGAGCATCTTAAAAACTACAGAAGCGAGAATGTCGGAATAGAAGTAATCTTATACGAGATAATAGAAAGGTTAGAACCATACTATGTTTGGGTTGAATCATTCAAAATACTCCCTTATCTAGAGTCCCTATTACTACCTCATCATTATGCTATTCTTTTTAGTGGAGGTGCTAACCAGGCAAATAATCACATTCGATATTGGAACGACTTAAAATTCATGTATAGCACCCTCGTAAATAAATATGGGTATAAAAAGGAAAATATAGTTGTTCTCTACGCAGATGGGAATGGACTGGATGGGCAAATACCAGTACATTATTCAGCAACGCAAACCAATCTCGAAAAAGTTTTAAATCTATTAAGGGAGAATTTAACTAAAAAAGACTTTGTATTTATATTTACGACTAATCACGGTGGAGGTTTCTACAAAACAGGCTACGAGATAGGGGGAGAGACATATTATGATCTTGGTGGCCAAATTGATGCAAATGGAGATGAACCCGCAGCAGATATCATACTTGAACAAGATTGTAATCTAGATCTCAATGGCGATGGTGACAAAACAGATCAAGTTTCCTGGGATGAGGTATTGACTAGTTGGGGAGGTTCGATTTTTGATGATTCCTTTCATACTCTGCTCGCAAATCTGGAATATGATAGAATGGTTATCGTTATGGAACAGTGTTTTAGCGGGGGTCTTATCGCTGATATGGCGCAGGGAGGAAGCAACAGAATAATCATATCAGCCGCAGGGGAATACGAATTTTCCTGGGCCATGCCTCCATCTTACAATTATGATGAATTCTCCTACCATTTCACATCAGCAATCAATGAAGCGGATTCGCAAGGTACAAATGTTAATGCAGATACAAATGGCGATGGAAAAATATCTATGGTCGAAGCATTTAATTATGCAAGATCAAAAGACACACAACCAGAGACTCCGTGGTATGAAGATAGCGGGGATGGTATTCCCCATTCTGGTAATATGCCAGCTTACGGTGAAGGAGCATTGGGTGGAAAGACTTTCCTGAAATAGAGGGATTAAAGGTCGTGAAAATGAAAAAGGGATCTGCCTTTGGCAAAGGATATTTATTGCCTACTTTTATACGATTAATGAATCAATGGTTGTATGACAAATGAAAGTCTATCACATTTTTATCAATTACTTTATTTATTTTGTAAAAAGGATTTCCTCGATAAGTTACAGATAAAAAGGGCTATCACAAGATTCGGTCGGAATTCACTTTGCATTTATCCTTTGTCTAAATATAGGACTTTAGGAATTCTTTATCTATCATAGAATTTCTAAAAGAAATAACACTTAAGTAGATAAGGAATTCCTTTGGACTACTTTGATAACTTCTTTTTCTGTCGTCTTTTTTACTAAATATTGACAAAACCTTTTCGAAAAATAGAATAAAATTAAAGGAGGTGAAGAATTATGGCGAAATATCGCAAAAGAAGGGGTAGTGATACCTGGCATTAGTGTAGGAATTGTAGTAACTGGCCTACAACAGAGGATTATACTGAAAGAGATACTAGACCAGGTTATGATTTATGCAATGAATGTAAAGGAAAAGAAAAAGCAGGTAATTGTTAAAAATAGTTTAAAAAAATTTTGTTTGGCAGGTTATAGGGAGGTATTGCCCCCCCTGGAATATTCCTAATAATTAATTAGCGCCTATGTACCAATTGTTTAATTGATTATAAATTCTAAAGAAAGGAGGTAAGAAAATGGCTCATTTAAACATCGAATGGAAGGCTATGGACTGGGGACCGTGGGTAACTAAAGGGCATTGCATAGATCTCGATAAACTGCAAATAGATGAGGCGTTAGTCGAATCTGTTGTCAGATATCTGGAAACAGTTAAGAAAGATCCCGCAAGCGCTTTAGCGATGTTGGTAGCAGCGAAAGAGAAGGAATACGAAAAAGCGAAGGACGCCGAGAGAAAACTGGGCCTTTATGAGGATGTGTGGCTCAGAACAGATAAAGGATTAACAACTAAACATAAGGTCGCTATTGCGCTTATCGTTATTGGAGCTCTAGCGCTACTTCCAATGTAACCCCAAACTCATATCACCAAAGGGCAAGGGTTTTGAATCTATCAGATAACTACTGACGAGTTTTGCTAATATTTTTGGCTCAAACCGCAACTTCATTTAACTCGGGCTTTGCGAGGTGCCCCGCAGGGGCATCAGTGCAAACTGAGTAAGCCGCAAAGCCCGAGAACATTGTCCGAAATAGTACCAGTAAAAAGGAAAGATTTCCAGATAACTAGAGAAGAACTAAAAAAATAAACTGGACAAAATGTCTGATAAAGAATTTAATGATTTTGTAAAAGATTTCGGAGGTGAGTAAAAAGATCCCTCAAAGATTTTAAGAAATTATATCGATCACCCAGAATGGGAACCGCGAATATGTCAACTCCTTGGTCTTCAAACAGAAGAGGAAAAGAGGACTCAAGCAGTAATTGAAGCTGGGAAGGGAGCAAAATATGCAGCGATTGCCGCCTCGATATCAGCATTAATATCTTTAATTATTTTATTAATTACGCTTTTAAAAAAATAAAACTGGCACTATTCCAAATAATATCATACGACGCAAGGTTGTCAGCTTCGCAAACAGGAGAGACATCAGGAGAAAATTTATGCCATATCAATATAAAAGAGAACCATTAAATAACGACGAAGTAAATAAATTAACTAATACCTGTAGTGTTTTCCGGGAGAAATTTATTATCTGCCCGCTTTTGGATACCGCGTTAACATTATCATAATTCGCCTATCTTAAAAAATATCAGTACCTTTTCTTTACCTTCTGTAAAAATTCACTTCGTCTAATTTCTCTCTATTAAAAAATATTCCCTGCAAAATGCTTTTAAGGTTAATTATTAGTTTAATATTTTAGAAATTTTGTATTGACAAAAACATATATTGCCTTTTATTCTTTGTATCAAATATTCAAATAAATTCTTATGACTTCATAATAAAATTTAATATATACGCTATAATTAATTTATCATTATAAATATAGTTAGAATAAGGGCAGGAGTATAACATATTGATAAGCAAGGGTTTATATTTAACTACACATTATTTGGAACACTAACAGGAAGGTTAATAAACTCATTTAGTTTATAGGTGTTTCGTAATTCTGTTATAATTTGGTTCCAACTAGAAAACGTTAGGGGAAGCCAAGACACTTCCAGCCCTTTGGCATTTAGCTGAAGGGCTTTATTATTTTAAAGATAAGAATATATTATTAATGAAATTTTAAAAAATATTTAAGATAATTTAAGGTTAATATTGAATTTAACCTTGACTTTATATAGTTGTAATTATATAGTTGTAATTATAGTTTTTAGGTTATGGTAGATATTAGTATTGTCATTCATACAAAAGTTGCGAAACTCGTCTACTAGCCTCCACCAAATCGTTATTATTAAAGCCTTTCAGGCATTTTACTGAAGGGCTTTTTTATTTTTATGAATTGTTTTACAGAAAAAGAAGGATTTTATAAATTTATGTCGTATGTAAAAATTTAAAATAAATGTACTATAGATTGAATCAGATGAGAAAAAAACAGAGGAGGAAATATATATGAGAAAAGATAAAAAGAGAGAAATTTTCGATGCAGCGCTAACTAAGGCTCTGGGAATAGACTATTCCGAATTTTTAGTCTCACTTTCCGAGAGATGTAGGGTTCCCAAGGACTTCCCTGAGGAATACGGGGTAAGATTGTATAATGAAGGGATTCCCTCCATAAGTTTTAAACTTTTGCCTTCTGGGATATTTTCTGCAGAGGAGTTAGAACGTATCAAAAGGGACTCTGAGTCCTATTTGGCTGTTTTTAGAGAGATGACCGATAAGGCTATTTCTGGTCAAAGACCGAATGAAGAGGATATAAAGATTCTAGAGGAGATTATGTTAAAAAAGAAGAGGATAAAAATAGAGAGTTACCCCCAAGAGAATACCCCACATTTTTATCCCTCTTTATATATATACATACCTCCGGGTAGGGCTTTAGCCTTTTATTGGGTCTACTGGACTTGGATTAAAGATATTTCCGTAAAAAGATGTATAGCTAAGGACTGCTCTAAAATATTTATCCCAACAAGATTTGACCATGTATTTTGTTCAAAACGTTGTGCTAAAAGGATTTGGGCACAGAGGCAATTACTTTAGAACAATAAATACTTGACAAAATTCTAATTTTATGTATAATTAAGTATATAAACAATAAAGATAATTTAATTTATTTAGGAGGATACTCCACTAAGTATAAAGTTTAATTATTATAACTAATTAAATATTATATTAGACTTTTTAAACCATCATTTTATAGAAGATATTCCTATAATTTATGATCAAAGATAATAATAAGATTAGTCCCACTTCAATGTTTCTACTTTTACATTAACCATGTTTTAGTTGATGTTCCCCAAAAACCATCCATTATCCTAATAGTTGTTCCATCCTATTTTAAGCTTAATCCTGGTAAAGAAGAAAAGATTACCTATATGCTGTCGCATCCTTACCCAGGTGATCAAATGGGGATTATACTACTATTTTCATAAACCTCTTAATGATAACAATAAAATAGTTGCAATTTTAGATCAAGATTGATTTTTTCTTCTTTTAAGCAAAGACCTGCCGGCAATCCTTCTACTATTCCCACTAGACATTTCCCATGAGATTCTCCTGCATCAAGAAATCTTAGCATTTTTCCTTTTTCTCCTTTCTTTTCGGCTTCTAAGCAACCTAAACGCTCCTTTTAATTATTTCTAATACTTCCTCCCCTTCTGGCTTAAGGCCAGTCCAGAGATAGAAACTCTCTATACCTTGATAAACTAACATCGGTAAGCCATTAATTATTTTTGCTCCTGCCCTCTCAGCCTGCCTCAGAAAAAGAG
Source organism: Candidatus Sediminicultor secundus (assembly GCA_002849045.2). Next base: position 19,553 of record NCRO01000079.1, on the reverse strand, counting down.
TCCTGACTGGGTGATAGATAAGGTCATAGACTAAGAGATTAGGGTGAAATAATTTTTCATCAGGCAAAGGGGTATTATCAACCCGGGGTGGCATTCCCAAAGAGGTGGCATTAACTAAAAGATGGGCCTTCTCTATTTTATCTTTTAAATCCTCTCCCTCTAAAGGAAATACAATAATACGGCTTTTGGGGAAAAAGGATGAAAGATTTTGTTTAATCTTTTTAGCCTTTTCCAAAGTACGATTAAAAATACATATTTCTTCTATTTCTTCCTCTAAGAGAGCGTAAACTACTGCTCGAGCAGCTCCTCCCGCTCCCAAAATAACTGCTTTTTTTTCTTTTATGACAAATTTTCCATCTTCCTGCAGGCTTTTTTTAAAACCAATTACATCAGTATTGTAACCGGTAAGAATTCCTTTATTATTGACAATAGTATTTACCGCTCCAATTCTTCGGGCAGATTCTTCCACTTCATCTAAAAATTCAATCACCTTCTCTTTATAAGGGAAAGTAACATTTACTCCTTTTATACTCAAGGCCCTTATCCCTTGAATGGCTTGACTTAAATCATTTTCCGTTACTTTAAAGGGTAAATAGCAAAAATTTAAAGAATATTTAAGTATTATTTGATTGTGAATAAGTGGGGAAAGACTATTTTCTGTATTTTTACCGATTATTCCGATTATTTTGGCCTTTCCGTTAATTTCTCTTTTCATTTAGGTTCACACCTCCACTTTAATCCTTTATAGAGATTGCTTCACTACACTCGCAATGACAAATTAAAAATAAATTAATTTTTGTAGAGTTTTTTCAAAGCAGGGAAAAGATATATCTATACATTCTGAATTTCTAATCATAGTTTTACCTTCGGCCAACAGAGCAGCTACTACTAAAGACATAGCGATTCGGTGGTCATTATAACTTTCACAGACTGCCCCCTTTAGCCTGGATGGGCCAGTTACTATAAAACCATCCTCTTTCTCTTCAATATCTGCACCCATCTTTTTTAATTCATTTACTATTGCTTTTATACGATCAGTCTCTTTTATCCTTAATTCTTTTGCTCCGCTTACTACTGTTTTACCCTGCGCCTGAGTTGCCACCACAGCAACAAGGGGTAATTCATCAATTAATAAAGGTACCTCTTCTTTTCTAATCTCTATACTTTTTAAATCTGAATATTCTATCTTTAAATCAGCTTGGGGTTCATTCGATTTTATCTGATAATTTAAAATATTAATCCTTGCCCCCATCTTTTTTAGTATTTTGATTATCCCGGTCCTGGTAGGATTAACCCCTACATGCTTAATTATAATCTGTGAATCTCTTAATATACTGGCAGCTGTTATGAAATAAGCGGCAGAAGAAATATCGCCAGGTATGAAAATATCCGCACCTTTTAATTCCTTTCCGCCTATTACTTTAATTTCGGTAGGAGAAATTTTTAAATCTGCCTGCATAATTTCTAACATCCTCTCGGTATGGTCTCTGGTCGGCAATGGTTCTTTGATAACTGTTTCCCCAGCAGTATAAAGACCAGCCAGAAGAAGTGCAGTTTTTACCTGAGCACTGGCTACTGGTAAAGTATATTGAAGAGAATTGAGCTTATTTCCTTTAACACTTAAAGGAGCAAACTGACCATCTTTTCTCCCCCACATATCTGCCCCCATTAATCTAAGGGGCTCGATGACTCTTTTCATAGGTCTCTTTCTGATTGAAGCATCTCCGTTTAAAACAGAATAAAAATCCTGTCCACTAAGCAAACCGGCTAAGAGACGGATGGTTGTCCCTGAATTTCCCACATCGAGTATATCTTTTGGTTCTTGTAACCCATATAATCCTTTACCTTTTATTTTAACAGAATTGTCTTTGCCTAACTCTATTTCTGCTCCTAAGGCCTGCATACACTCTAATGTTTTAAGACAATCCAAAGAATTTAAAAAATTATATATTCGAGTCTCTCCTTGAGCAATGGACCCCAAGATCAAGGATCGATGAGAGATCGATTTATCTCCCGGAACAGATATATTTCCTTTTAATTTTTTAATTTTTTCCATAACAAGTTCCATCTAATTTTTTATCCTCTCTAAATCATATTCAGCAGATATGCCCAACTCTCGCCCTACCGCCTGAATGATCGGTCTTAATTCTTTCATTAATTGAGCAAAAGTATCGAGTCTTAAAGTCTGAGCTCCATCGCTAAGTGCACTTTTGGGGTCAGGGTGGACTTCGATAAGGAGACCATCTGCTCCAGTAGCTATAGCTGCCTTGGCCATTGGACTAACCAATCTCCACCTGCCGGTAGCATGGCTGGGATCTACTATTATGGGCAAGTGGCTCAACCTCTTTAATGCAGGGACTACACTTAAATCCAAAGTATTACGGGTATAGTCTTCAAAAGTACGTATCCCTCTTTCACATAATATTACTTCATAATTTCCTTGAGTCAAAATATATTCTGCTGATAATAATAGTTCCTCTATGGTAGCTGCCATTCCTCTTTTTAATAATATTGGTTTTTTGGTTTTACCCAATTCTTTTAGCAATACAAAATTTTGCATATTACGAGCGCCTACCTGAAATATATCGGTATATCTGCCTACCAGCTCTATCTGGTTAACCGACATCACCTCAGTTACAACTGCTAAACCTGTCTCTTCCCCCGCCTGAGCCAACAACTTTAAACCTTCTTCCCCTAATCCCTGAAAGCTGTAAGGAGAAGTCCGAGGTTTAAAGGCCCCTCCCCTTAATATCTTTGCTCCTGAAGCTTTCACTTGTTGAGCTGTTTCAAATATTTGTTTCTCATTTTCTACCACACATGGTCCGGCCATTACTACTACTTCTTTCCCTCCAATAGTTACGCCTTTTACTTTAACGATAGTATCAAAATCCTTGAATTCTCTGCTGGCCAATTTATAAGGTTTCATGATACGGATAATCTCTTCTACTCCCTTAAAGGCATAAAAGGGTACAGAAGCTAAATTTTCTACATCTCCGATTACTCCTAAAACAATTCGTCTTTCACCCCGAGAGATGTGTACTTTGTGCCCCATTTCGTGTAATTTCTGTATCACTTTTTCTACATCAGCATCATCAGTCTTGCCGTTCATCACAATAATCACTTGAATTCACCCTCCTTTTGGTCTGAAGTTTCTTTAATTAAATCTTTCCTTAATATTTTCGCCCCTCTCAAATAGCAAGGTTTTATTTCTGGTTGGCTTTTTTGACAATTTATCTGAATTAATATTCGAATACATCGGGGTAAACTACCTGGAACATCTATTTCTTGTAAATCAAAAAGGGGAACTTTGTTCCAGCCTAATTCTCGCGCTGCTTGAGCCGGAAAAACAGCATTTAAATCAGGAGTAATACTGAAAAAAATACTTACTATATCTTCAATTTTAAAATTATTCTCTCTCTGTAAAGCAACCAGCAACTCTTTGGTGATTTCTATAATCTCTTCTTTAGTATTGCTATTTACAGTTATCGCTCCTCTTATTCCTCGAACCAGCATATATTTACCTCCTTTTTCGTGTCAGGGTACAGTTGTTAGGCGTTATTTTCCTACAAAATAAAAAAGGCCATAGGAATTTGAAAACCTATGACCTTTATATACAAAAATATATAAAGATATCATAGGCATAAAACCGATGTCTGTGCCTATGATATCTTATTTTAAACTTCTAAGATGTTAAGGCATAAACATCGGTAGAATAATAGTAAAAATAAAAATTAAAGGAATTTGTTAATTTAGTAAATTCTCTTTTTGAAACCACCCTATATACTCCTTAACATTTTCTAAAATACTAACATACCCTTCTGTTTCTGTCAAATATTATTTCGTATCGCGTGAAGAAAAAGAACTAGAGAAAAAAGAAAATCGAAAAACAAAAGCAATAAATATTCTTTTCTTTATCTAACTACCCCATTAAAGTTTACACTAACATTCGTATTTAGGAACAGCGGCTTTTCTTAATCGCTCCATTATGGCCAGACCCAAACCCTGCTCTTCTAATCCTTCAGCAATAATAATCTCAAACCCTTCTTTATCAAAGCTCCTTAAGGTTGAGAAGAGATTTGTTGCACAAATGTTTAACTCACTGCCTTTACCAATTACTTTAACCTGAAATCCATTATACTTGCTCTGATTTTCTTCTTTAGCCATTATCCCCACTTTAAATCCTTGTACTTTATATTCTAAAGCCAATCTAAAAACTTCTCTTACTTGAGCTTCTTCTCTCTCTTCCACTAAAATTAATCTGGCTCGAGGAGAATAATGACTATTTAACATTCCGGGAGAACGAAATCCTCTTTCCAATTTCTCTCCTATTTTTACCTGACCAATTACTTCTTTTAATTGCTCTACTGATACTCCCCCTGCCCGTAACATTTGAACCGGTTTAGCGGTTATTTCGAGAACAGTAGATTCTACTCCTACTTTTGTCTTACCTCCATCAATAATCATCTCAATTTTCCCACCTAAATCATCTTCTACGTGCTGAGCATTGGTGGGACTAGTCCTTCCAAAAATATTGGCACTGGGAGCAACGATAGGAGTTTGGGCTTCTCTAATTAGACTCAAGGCAATATTATCAGCAGGCATTCTTATGGCTACCGTATCAAGGTCTGCAGTAATAATATCTGAAACTAATTCAGATTTTTTAAGGACTAAGGTTAGAGGACCAGGCCAGAATACTTTAGCTAATTTTAAAGCCACAGGAGGAACATGTTTGGATAATCTATTCAACTCTTTTACATCTGCAATATGGACAATTAAAGGGTCATTAAATGGTCTTCCTTTGGCTTTAAATATTTTCGCAACCGCTTTCTCATTGAGGACATCTGCTCCCAATCCATAAACTGTTTCGGTTGGGAAAGCTACCAAGTTACCTTTTTTTATTTCTTCTGCAGCTATTTTAATCTTAGCTAAATCTATTCTTTTGGGATTTATTTCTAATATTTTGGTTTTCATTATAATATTTTTAATATTTTATATCTTAATATTCCAATAGGAACTTCAATCTCTACCTCTTCTCCTTCCTGGTGACCTAAAAAGGCTTGCCCTAAGGGAGAATTTAGGGATATTTTATTCTGAGCAAAATCTATTTGATCGTCCGGAACAAGAATATATTCGATTTCTTCTCCGGAACCTAAATTTTTTAGCTTTAAAGTTGTGCCAATACCAATCCCTTCCGTACAACAATCTTCGTCTACTACTTTTGCCCGACTTAACTTTTGCTTTAATCTAACAATATTTATTTCGTTCATACGTTGAGCTTCCTGAGCAATATTATATTCTGCATTTTCAGTTATATCTCCATACTCTAAAGCTTGACTAATGTCTTCTTGTATCTCTTTTCTTTTTGCTCCCTCTAAACACTTTATCTCTTTTTTTAAATTCTTCAAACCTTCCTTGCTAAAAAATATTCCGTTATTGTTCACTTTTCTCCCTCCTTTATCTTATCAATTTTACCGGTCATTATAATATTTTATATTATAAAAAAAGCAGGTAATTCCTGCTCAGCTTAAACTTATATTTTACTTTTAGAAAAATTGGTGGCGCAAGGGGGAATTGAACCCCCGTTTGCTGATTGAGAGCCAGCTGAATTAACCACTATTCGATTGCGCCCATAATCATATAGATTAATTTAATATTATAATTATAATAGAATGGCTGAGGGAGGTGGGCTCGAACCACCGCTCCCAGATCCAGAGTCTGGTGTCCTACCACTAGACGATCCCTCAACTCTATTATAATTTTTTCTTTTTTATATTTTATACTAAATCATGTCATTTGGAAAGTCTAATTAATTACTTTTTTTCACTTCTTCTATTTTTTCTATAGCTTCTTTTAAACGTTTAACACTCTTGTCCTGACCCAACACTACCATAAATTCAAACAAACCAGGGCCTACTTTTTTACCGCTAAGCGAAACCCGAGTAGGATGGATTATTTGACCGCCCTTTATTTGTAAAGAAAAGGCAACTTTTCTTACTGCATCTTCAATACTTTCTTCATCCCAACATTTAAGGGAAGAAAGCTTTTCCTTTAAAGCCTGTAAAATACCTGGTACACCTTCTTTGTTTAATACGCTATCAAAGGCCTGGGGTTCAATATCTATTTTATCCACAAAAAAATAATCCGCATAGTCAATAAACTGAGAAAAATTTTTAATCCTTCCCTGCATCAATTTTATCACTTCTTTTATGTACTCATTTTTTATCGGAGAAAGACCTTCTTCTTTTTCAATATAATTAGCTTCTTTAAGAAAGGGAAGAATCATTTTGGTTAAGGAATCGATAGACATATTCTTTAAATATTCACTATTAAACCAATTTAGTTTTTCCATACTAAAAACAGCGGCATGTTTGGAAATTTTATCCAGAGTAAATTCTTTAATTAATTCTTCTTTTGTGAATATCTCCCTTTTATCGCCAGAAGACCAACCTAAATGCGCAATATAATTTACTACCGCCTCCGGTATATAGCCCATTTTTTTATATTCCATAACTGAAGTAGCTCCATGACGCTTACTCAGCCTGGTGTGATCTTGTCCCATAATCATGGGGATATGAGCAAATTTTGGCACATCAAATCCCAAGGCTTCATATATTACTATCTGTTTGGGAGTATTAGAAATATGGTCATCTCCTCTCATAACGTTGGTAATCTTCATTAAGGCATCATCAATGACTACCGCATAATTATAAGTAGGAATTCCGTCTGATTTCATGATTACAAAATCACTTAACAGCCCACCATCAAAAGTTACTTCACCCCTTAATAGGTCATTAAAGGCAATTTCCTTGGCAGGAATTTTAAGTCTTATTACCGGTTTTCTACCTTCTGCTTCATATTTTTTCTCTTCCTCTTCACTAAGGCTCAAACAATGTCTATCATATTTAAGTGGTTTACTTCCCCTTGCCTGCTTCTCTCTACTTTCGGCTAGCTCTTCTCTGCTACAATAACAATAGTAGGCTTTTTGGTCTTTCAATAATTGCTCAGCATATTTCTGATAAAGATGCAATCGTTGCATCTGATAATAGGGACTATATTCCCCGCCTTTTCCGGGACCTTCATCCCAATCTAAATCCAACCATTTCATGCCTTCCAATATCACATTTACTGCTTCTTCGGTAGACCTTGCTTGGTCGGTATCTTCAATACGCAAAACAAAAGTCCCTTTACAATGTCTGGCATAAAGCCAATTAAATAAAGCCGTTCGAGCTCCTCCAATATGTAAATAACCAGTTGGGCTGGGGGCAAACCTAACCCGTATTTTTTTGTCTTCCATTCTTCCTCCACCCTTATTAGTCGTTAGTATATAGTCGATAGTATATAGTATAGCAGTATAGCGGGTAGCGTTTAGCGTATAGTTTTGAATTAAAAAAGCTTATACTAATTAAGCAAAAACTTAAAGCGAAAAACGAAAAGCTATAATTTAAAATTCAAAACTTTTCCCTTAGATGTTAGTTAACTGATTTAATATTAATTTATTAATTAGCTAACCAACCAATTACATACGCGATACAATATATGAGATACACTACTTTTATTAAGAAACAAAATTATTATAATATAAAAGCATTAATAACACAATTTTTTATTAATTAGAAATTTCAAGTTGGTATCGCGTATTGCGTATCGAGTATCGCGTGAAGAAAAAGAGTTAGAGAAAAAAAGCGCAGAACATTTATATTACTAATGTCTTTCTTGTAAAACTTGTGCTCCTAACTTCATGAGGGTAGGTTCTGGAAAATAGATAGTAAGGGCCCAAAATTTTTTACAGGACTTATTTAACTAGTTCTGAAACCGGGACTACTTCTATTCCTGCTTTAATCAATTCAGGAACCATCCTCTTCAGTACATAAAATGTATTTATCCGGCTATGACCAATAGCAATAACCTCTCCTGCTCTTAAGGCAGTCTCTTTAACTTCTAACATCTGTCCTTTAATATATTCCATATCATTCTCATTATCCAAAAAGACTGACCTTGTTGCAGCCTTAATTCCCATCTCTTGAGCAACCTCGTAAGCAATAGAATCCTTGCTGGTTATACTATCTATAAAAAATAAATTATATTCCCTAATTTCCTCTAAAATTATCTTCATTATTTTTCTATCTTCGGTAATCTTTGAACCCATATGATTATTAGCCCCTATAATATAAGGGAAATTTAAAATACAGTCTCTGACAGCCTGTCTAATTTCTTCTTCCGACATATAGAATTTAATAGCTCCAGGTCCGGGGTTAGCAGAAGAATTACTGGACTCCATGGGTAAATGCAACATAATTTCTTGATTATTTTTTTTACCTTCTTCTGCAATAAATTCAGAATATCTGAGAAAAGGTAATATAGATAGTGCCACAGGAAATTCCAACTCCATTATTTTTTTCGCCACTTCTGTTTCATATCCCAAATCATCTATTATAAAAGCTACTTTGGGAGAAAAATGTATTTCTTCTTCTGAAGAGGCTAAATCATTAACTATTAAATCTGTATATTGTTCGCTGTCATAAGTGGTTTCTTCAGGTTCCTTTACTTCCAATTCTACTTCATTGGTAGTCGTTTGATTAGCATTTTGGGCATTACGAAGTCTATTTTCTTCCTTAATAGACTTATCGAATAAATTAGAAATACTAAAAGCTATAACCAAAATAATTACTAAAGCAGTAACATTTATAATTTCTCTTTGGCTCTTCTTCAAAATAAAGTTCCTTTCAATTTAGTTAGCTAGTTGCTTAGTTAACTGGTTAAATTAGTCGTTAGTGAATAGTGAATAGTCGTTAGCATTAAATTCAGGTTTTCAGTTGTCACGGTTTACAGTTAAAAGCTTAAAGCTAAAAGCGAAAAACCATAATTCAAAACGCAAAACTTTTTCTCTCAATACTAAATTTTAAATTTTAGTTTTTGCTTCTTTATCTTTTCGTTTTTACTATATAGTATGCGAGATAAGAAAGGTAATACTCAAGAGTAAAACAATATATGTAAATTTTTAATTTTGAGCTATGGTTTTACGTTTTGCCCTTTTCGTTTTTCGTTATATTTTATTAAATACTATCTTAATTCCTCTTCCAATAACTGTATTGCCTTATTTAATTGCATATCCTGCTCGCTATCTTCTACCGGTTCTACTAATATATCCGGTTCAATCCCGATATGATTTATAGAACGCTCGCTAGGGGTAAAATATTCAGAAGTGGTAATAGTAACTCCCGAGCCATAAGATAAATTAAAGACCTGCTGAACTACTCCCTTACCAAATGTTCTCTCTCCTAACAATTTCCCTCTTCCAGAATCCTGAACCGCTCCAGCTACAATCTCTGAAGCACTTGCACTTCCCTTATTTACCAGCACAAATAAAGGCCATTGGGGATATTTATTCCCCCTGGATTCTATAGTAGCTACTATCCCGTCTCTATCCTTAATATGAACAATAGGTCCTTCTTCTACAAATTTACTGGCAACCCCTATGGCACTATCCAACAACCCTCCCGGATTATTACGTAAGTCGAGAATAATCCCCTGAATATTACTATCTTTTTTAAATTCATTTAGTACTTCTTTTAGTTCAGGCTCGGTATTCACATTAAAAGTGGTAATTCGGATATAGCCAAGGTTATTATTCTTACCCATTACTTTATTTTTTACCGCTTTAACTTCGATGATATCTCGTATTATAGTAATCTCTAAAATCTCCTCTACATTCTCTCTCTTAATTCCCAAGGTAACCTCGGTACCTTTCTCCCCCCTTAGAATATCAACTGCTTCATTTAACTCAATTCCTTCTGTTGATTTTCCATCAATCTCCACTATCTTATCTCCTGCTTTTATTCCTGCTCTATAAGCCGGGGTATCCTCAATGGGAGAGATTATAGTTAATTGATCATCTTTTATAGAGATAATTATCCCTAACCCTCCGAAATGACCTAAAAACATATCTTCCTGCTCCCTTTTAAGAGCTTGAGGATCCATATAACGAGTATAGGGATCATCAAGGGCTTTAAGCATACCTCTTATGGCCCCCTGAATAACTTTATCTAAATTTATGTCCTTCTTTATGTATTCAAATCTTACTAAATTTAAAGCTTCAAAGAAAGGCTCTAAGTTAGTAAATAGTTCCTCTTCATTGGTCTTGCCATTTGCCCTAACATTATAAAATAGAAATCCACTTATTATAGAAACCAAGACAAAAATCGAAATTAAAGTAATTATTCTCTTTCTTTTTATATTTATCAAATTTTTCACCACCAAATCTTTAGAATGTTTATGTTCATAGCCAATTCATAGGGTCAGTAGGTTTACCTTCTACTCTAACTTCAAAATGCAGCCTAGTAGAAGAAACACCGCCACTATCACCCACCTGGCCTACAATTTGCCCCTTTTTCACTTTTTCTCCAATATCTATTAAAATTTTAGAAAGGTGGGCATACAGAGTAGTAATTCTTCCTCCATGATCAATAATTATTATCTGCCCATATCCCTTTATGCTTCCAGTATAAATCACCTCTCCAGAACCGGCTGCATGGACTACTTGTCCAAGGGGAGCACTAATATCTATTCCAGAATTAAAAGTATAAGTATTAAAATCAGTATTTTTATGTCTTCCATATCCAGAAATTAATTTTCCCTGAACAGGTAGGGCTAAAATTCCTTTTTTAGGTTTTAAAGTAATCGCCGGAACTTCTTTTTGTGTAACTCTTTTAGAATCTTCTTCCCGCTGCTTATAAATTCTTTCTATTATATTCTTTATTTCTTGAGAAGATTGCTCTAACTCTTTTAAAGATTTTAAATATACTTCTTTTTGAGAATCTATCTTATTAATTATAGATTTTCTAGCTTTAATAGAAAAATCAATATTTTCTTTCTCTTTCTCTACCTCTTTTTTTAACAAACTCAATATCTCTTCCCTGTTCTCCAGGTTCATTTTGTTATCTTCTATTTTTTTCATCTGCTGCTGAATATTACTAATCACTTCAGCATCTAAAGACAAAATCTTTTTTATATATCTGAAACGAGTAAGAAAATCAGAAAAGCTTTCACTATTAAATAAAATTTCCATATAGCCAGTTAGACGGCGCTTATAGATCTCCCTTAATCTGTTTTCCAACAATTTAGTCTTTTCTTTTAGCATACGTTTTTCAAAAATAATCTCATCTTCGCCTTGTTCTATCTCTTTTCTAGCAAGCTCTAAATCTCTTTCGATGGTTTGCAATTCTTTCTCTGTATCACGTAAAAGTTTTTCTATTTTATGAAGTGCTTCTAAATAACCACTTTCTTTCTTCTGTAAATTATTAATTTCATCTTTAACGCTTTTAATCTGTTGCTCTATCTTTTTTAACCTCTGTTTTTCCTCCTTTATCTTTTGACTATAGTCCCCACTACTATCCCCATATCCAAAAAAAACAGCAAACAAGATGAAGGTTAAAATCAATATTAAAATAGAAAATATTTTTCTATTTCTTAAAACTGATCGCTTTTTACACATCTAAATATTTTCCTACCGAAAACATACTTCCTAAAATTCCTACCAAACTACCCAACAATAAAATTGATATACCTATAGGCAATAAATCCATATTGCCCACCACTAATGGCAAAAAGGGAATGACTTGATGCACTTTATCTATGGCGAAAAAATAAAACTTATACAGAATTATTATGGATAGAATTGCTGAGATAAAACCTTGTAAAAAACCCTCAATTATAAAAGGCCATTTTATAAACCAGGAAGTAGCTCCTGTTAAGCTCATTATCTCAATTTCATTTCTTCTGGCATATACAGTAATCTTTATTATATTCGATATAATCAAAATTGAGGCAAAAACCAAGAGTGCTAATATTAATATTCCTGCTCTTCTAAATATATAAGTAAAATTTAATAATTTCTCTACTGTCCCTTGGCCATACTCGACTTCTTCTACTTTTTTTAATTTAGCAATTTGATTAGCAATTTGCCTAATCACCTTAGGATCTTTTGCCCGTATCTCGAAAGAAGCTGGAAGCGGGTTTGTTTCAATAGCGCTGAGTATATCTTTCTGCTCTCCTAAACTCTTTAATAAACGCTGATAAGCCTCCTCTTTGGATACAAATTTTACTTCTTTTATCCCATCTATTGAAGTAAAGTTGTTTTTAAAATTGTTTAGCTCTGCCTTAGAAATATCATCTTCTAAATAAACTACAATCTCTAATTGGGATTCTATATTTTTTAGAAAAAGACTAGAATTTATAGATATTAATAGAAACACTCCAACAATAATTAAAATAGTAGTGATGCTTAATATTGTTGCCATACTTATTAAAGTACTTCTTCTAAAACTGAGTAAAGCCTCTCTAAAATAAAATCCCACATTCTCAAAAATCATCTTAATATATCCCTCTTTGTATATCTTCTATTATTCGCCCTCGATCCAATCTTACTATTCGCTTTTTAGCTTTATCTATCATAAGCTTGTCATGAGAAGCCATTATAATAGTAGTTCCCCGTATATTTATATGAAATAGAAGTTTCATAATCTCCCAAGAAGTGTAAGGATCTAAATTACCAGTTGGTTCATCGGTAAGTAATATTAATGGTTCGTTAGCAATTGCCCGGGCAATACATAATTTCTGCTGTTCTCCTCCGGATAATAAATGCGGTTTTATTTTCTTTTTATGTTCCAGCCCTACCAAATTAAGAACCTTCTTAACTTGCTGTCTTATCTCAAAATTAGTTGCTCCAATTGCTTTTAAACCAAAGGAAATATTTTCATATACCGTTCTATTATACAGTAATTTAAAATCTTGAAAGACAATACCTATATTCCGTCTTAAATAAGGTACATAACCGGGTTTAAGCCGAGCTATATTTATCCCATCGACAATTACTTGTCCCTTGGTAGGAACAATCCCTCGGTAAATCAATTTTACAAAAGTACTCTTCCCTGCCCCGGTAGGACCCACCAAAAAAACAAATTCACCCTTTTTTATATGGATATTGATATCCCGTAAAGCCTGAATTTTATTGGGATAATTTTTATATACGTGAAACATTCTGATCATGTTGAATAACAACCTCAATAGTTATAGGTTAAAAACTTAAAAACCAATTCATTATTAGCAAAAGCTTTTTCTTCCAAATTATTTACTTTTTCAAGTAAAATATCTTTTATTTTATCATTATTTTCTCTAACATATTCTATCTTTTTTTGAAAATTTTTTAAAGAGATATCTTCATCTATTTCCAACAACAATTCGGATAAGCCTAAATCTTCTACAAAATATCTCACTTTAGGGTCATAGTTAAAAGCTATAAAAGGAATATTAGCCATGCTGGAAAATATAATTGAATGAAGCCTTACTCCAATCACCAAAGATAATCGGGATAGAACAGAAAGTAATTCTTCAGGTTCAAGTTTTATTTTTAATACCTCAGCCTTATTCTTCATTAAAGATAATATTTCTTCACTAATATGCACATCTTCATCAAATTTAAAGGGAAGAAAAATAATTTTTGCCTGGTAATTTTTAATTAAATAATCAGCTGCTTGGGCAAATATTCTTTTTGAATCTGATCCATTGCTTTTATATTCTCTGACTGAAACCCCAATTAAGGGACGATCGTCTGGATTAATCAATTTCTGAATATAAGGATAATTATCTATAATATGATTAATATTTTTTTTCTTCAATAAAAAGACGGGATCAGAATTCACATATATTGATGGTTTCACCACTCCTAAATTTTCTAATAATTCTTTAGAGGAGTTATCTCTTACGGTAATTAAATTAACCTTATTTAAAATCCACTTTATTAACTTTTTGTTAATCTGCTTATTTACCGGACCAATTCCCTGGGCATAAATCATAACCGGTACTTTGACTATTTTTGCTACCAATATCAATCCCAGGTAGTATAATATACTCCAGCCTTTCCCGGTTGAATCTTGGAGTAATCCCCCACCCCCGCTAATAAAAAGATTAGTATCTCGTAAACAACGCATAATATCAATTAAATGCAGTCGATTTATAGTTTTTATCTGATAAGCTTTAGAGGTCTGCAAGGGACTATGGGAAAGAACTACTATCTTTATTTGGGGTATCTTTTCTTTAAAGGCTCTAACCATAGAAGTAAGGATAGCTTCGTCACCGGTATTATTAAAACCATAATAACCAGAAATCATTATCTTTACCATGGTTTTAGGCTTTTTCATAATTAATTTTTTCCCTAAATATTTTTACCAGATAATAAAATATAGTAACTGCTGTTAATCCTAATGCTAAACCTAACCATACCCCGTTAAAAGTGCGTAACATTGAAAATAAAAAGGGAGTGTGAATATGACAGAAGGTATTAATTAAAGTAACTGGGCCAATAGTCCCGATAATAATTATCGGAATCTTAAATTCTTTTACTTTTAAGAAGTTCATACTCATCGCCAATAATAGAGCGGGATAACCGATTAAAAATTCTTTATTTCGGGGTCGGGCAATTAAAGTCTTTTCCAAGAAGATTCTTATCTTCTCCTCAATGCTTAAAACGGGGAGAAAAGAAAAATTCCCTGAACGAGAAATATAAATTACTAAAAATACCGCAAAGAAAACCATTATAATTACATGTTCAATCAGTATGGGCTTCTTGATATTTTCTAAAATCATTAATTTACCCTTATTCACCTTTAACCACATTATCGCCAGAACCAAAAGAAGTGGGGCCAAATAAGAAATCTTTATTCCGCTAAACTGTTCTATTCCCAACATAAATTTATTATTGCTTAATAAAGCTGCTATTAACAGAGCACCGGATAAAGTAATTAAAATTATCCTGAAAAATCCGGATAGAACTTCTTTTATCATCTGAATAAAACTGGGATTATTTTTATAAAAATTTTGGGTGTCTTTTAATTTAGAATTATTGTTTCCTAAAAAATACTTTTCGTTGTTAATGATAGCCAAAGTGGGAAATATTAGAGCTGCCAATAAAGCCATCAACTTTATTAAAAAGATTTCCTGGTTTAAAAAAAACAGGACTAAAGAAAATAAGATTCCTAATAATAACAGAGAATATTCTTGATATTTTTTTATATTGAAAACATCTTTCAAGAGGATTAATCCACCAGAAATAACCCCCAGGATTAATAAAAGAATGAATATTTTTGGTTCTTGGTAGGTAGTAGAAAGAATGCTGGCCCTTCCTGTGTTAAAATCACTCACTTCCAACTCTTCTTTTATAGTTCTAATATAAGATATATTATCCTCGATAAGATTAGAGATAGATTTCATAAAAGGCTTGATATAAAAGATCCTCACCTTTCTTTCTTTAGCTGCTCTAATCCATCTTTCTATGGCTTTCTGTTTGGAAATAATTTCCATTTCTTCTTTGGTAATACTATGAACTCTAACTGCTAATTCACTTGCTGATTGAGCGACTGTTTCAATCCCTTTTTGACCAGCAAATTCTATAATTCCGAAAGGATATCCTTTTTTTTGTAAAAGTTCTGCGGTAAAAAGTAAATTCTCTTTTAAAGGGTAACCTAAAACTGTTTCCCCCTCAAAAATTATTCCCGAAATCTTTCCGGCTTTATCACTTTCTTTAAATTTGAACTCTATATCTTCCTTATTTATTTGAGAAAAATTTTTAAGACGTAAAATGACCTGAAAGCCCAAATTTCTTACCAACTCAATATCTTCTTCTGAAAATCCTAAACCTAAATCAGCAAGTTTTTCTTCACTCCCTTTCACTTTTAAACCTACATAAGGAAGAAAACCAAGATCTCTTACTAAATCTTCACCTAATTGTCTTTGTAAATTTTCCTTTATACGAAGATAATCATTTTTATCATTGAATATAATATAAGATTCCCCCGGTGAAGGTTGAAATTTTTTAAAGGGGTCAATCGATTTTAAGAAGAAATTTAATTTGTTAAGTTCTTTATCAGAAAAATAGAGTATCTTTCCAGACAAAGTGAGACTTTCCAGACTATCTTCATGAATGGCTATAGAATTAATCCCGGAGTGTTTTATTTTGGCCAACAGCTCAATTTCATCATATCCCTCCTGATAGGACAATTCTCTCAATTCATTCAGGCTCATAACTAATTCTACTTGCTTAAAATTACTCTCCGATTTAAAACGATTGTAAGTTATAATTCCGGCAGCTACTAAAGCGACAATAATAAAAAAAATCAAAATCGAATAAGATTTTTTAGGCACAATAATACTTCCTTTTTCCTTTATTTAACATCTAACAAACTGAAAATATTTTAGCATATTTGTAACCAGAAGTAAAAAATCAATTGGTGAAAATATAGTATCAAGTATATAATATCAAGTTAAGAAAGAGAAAGAAAAAACAAGGAGCATATGCAATATACCCCTTGTTTTTTTAATTTAAAACTCGCAATTAGTAACTTTGTATAACCTATTACTCATTACACTTTACTTATTACTGTACTCTATACGATACACTAAACGCTATACGCTAGAATACGATATACGAATTTTATTGCAATAAGGTCAACATTACTCCAGCAGCAACTGCAGTTCCAATTACTCCGGCTACGTTAGGTCCCATGGCATGCATCAATAAAAAGTTGCTCGGATTTGCTTCTTGTCCAACTTTCTGGGCTACTCTAGCAGCCATAGGCACAGCAGACACTCCGGCAGCGCCAATCAAAGGATTAATATTTCCCCCGGTAATTTTATTTAATAATTTAGCAAATAAAACTCCACCGGCTGTCCCAAAACCAAAAGCGATTAAACCCAAGATTATTATTTTAATAGTATTGAAGGTTAAAAAATATTCAGCTTGCATAGTTGCTCCTACACAGGTAGCTAAAAATATGGTGACGATATTAATCAATTCATTTTGGGCGGTATTAGATAATCTATCTACTACTAAACTCTCTCTAAATAGATTCCCCAACATTAACATCCCGATAATGGGGACCGAAGCTGGTAATAAAAGGCCAATTAAAACAGTCGAAATAATAGGAAAGAGTATTCTCTCTAATCGGGATACTGGCCTGAGTTGTTTCATAACTATTTTTCTTTCCTCTGGGGTAGTCAATAATTTCATTATTGGAGGCTGAATTATAGGAACTAATGACATATAAGAATATGCCGCCACTGCCACTGCTCCTAATAAGTGAGGAGCCATTTTAACGGTAAGATAAATTGCTGTTGGTCCATCTGCCCCGCCAATAATTCCTATAGAAGCTGCTTCCTGAATATTAAATCCTAAAAGCACCGAGCCAACTAAAGCTACAAATACACCTACTTGAGCGGCTGCTCCTAAAAGAAAGGTTATCGGATTGGCTAATAAAGGACCAAAATCAGTCATTGCTCCAATCCCCATAAATATTAAACAAGGGTATACTTCATGTCTTATTCCCCAAGAAATAAAATATAAAAGACCGCCCTCTTCCATTATTCCGGTTAAGGGTAAATTTACTAATATTGCTCCAAAGCCAATAGGTACAAGAAGTAAAGGCTCGTATTTTTTCCCTATTGCAAGATATAATAATACTCCTCCCACAATAATCATTATAATATTGCCTGAATAAAGTTCAGCAAATCCTGAAAGAGTAAATAAAGAAAGGACTTTCATTAAAAGATCCATTCAAATTCTCCTTTCTATTCTAACCTATTACCATTAAGACATCGCCGGTATCTACCATATCATTTGCGGCTATGTTTATCTTTTTTATGCTTCCAGAGGCATTGGCTACAATTTCATTTTCCATCTTCATTGCTTCTAAGACCAATAAAGTATCACCATCTTTTACACTATCTCCTTCAGATACCTTTAACTGAAGTACCTTACCGGGCATAGGTGCTACTACTTCCTCTCCTGCCACTGCTGCAGTTGGCGCTTTGGTAGGAGATGGATTAGATGAGGGTTTAACTACTTTTTGACTTACCGGTTCTTCTTTTACTTTAGTTGCAACCGGTTGAGGAACAGAGATGGTTCCCGCTGATGATTCATTTCCCCCTACTTCTTCTACTTCTACTTCATATACTTTACCGTCTACTGTAATTTTGAATTTTCTCATTTTATTTACCGTCCTCCACTTTCTTCATTGTTAATATTTATTATTTTTTTCTTAACATTAATTCTTGTCTCCCCATTACAGTCCAGGGAGCCACAATAGATGATTTATATTTTCTAATACTTACTACTTTAAATTCACTTTTTTGTTTTTCTAAATATGAAGCCAAAGCAGCAGTAATTACTGTAATTAATTTACTATCGACTTCTTCTTTTTCTTTTATTAAAGTAATGCTTGATGCCGGTGGGATAACCTTAACTTCTTTAGATATTTTTTTTTGTTCTTTAATCCCTACGATATTCTTTAAGAATACCATAACTAAAGCTAATCCACCCAGAACCGCAAATACTAAAATCATATCTATAACTGCCAGCTGTATAGCTCCATTGATTCCTTCAAACATATTTATTCTTTCCTCCTTCTTAATTAGTCGTTAGTCAAATAATCGTTAGTTGTTAGTGAAGTGAATAGTATTTAGTTAAAAGCGAAAATAAAAAATTTAAAATTTTCTTTGTATTGTTTATTGTAGTGGTCGAATTTATTCAACCCGAATTATTTCGATAATTTTTCTTGCGGGTTTGATAAGTCAAGCCCGTACATAATATCCGTTTCTCGATATAATCTTAATTTTTCATTTATTTTTTTCTTTCTCTCTTGCTATTCACTATTCACTAACGACTATTTACCATATACTGTTTATACTGGGAAATTACCGTGCTTCTTCGCTGGTCTGGTTTCCCTTTTTGTAGATAGCATCTCAAAAGTTGTTATAAGACGAGGTCTGGTTTCCCGCGGGTCAATAACCATATCAACATAACCTCGTTTGGCTGCTTCGTAAGGATTGGAAAATTTTAGTTGAAATTCATCAATCTTCTCTTGGCGTACCTTTTCAGGATTATCTGCTTTAGCTATCTCTTTTCTAAAGATAATATTTGCTGCCCCTTGAGAACCCATTACGGCAATTTCCGCTGTAGGCCAGGCAATTACCTGATCTGCTCTTAAATCCCTGCTACACATTGCCAGATAAGCCCCTCCATAAGATTTTCGAACTATCAAAGTTATTTTAGGAACAGTTGCCTCAGAATAAGCATACAATAATTTTGCTCCATGTCGGATAATCCCCCCATATTCCTGAACAGTCCCCGGTAAAAATCCCGGAACATCTACCAAAGTTAAAATAGGAATATTAAAAGCATCACAAAATCTGATAAAACGCGCAGCTTTATCAGAAGCATCAATATCTAAACAGCCCGCTAAGACTTTTGGTTGATTAGCGATTATACCTATAGATTGGCCATTTAATCCTGGTAAATCCGGTAAGCATATTAGTTGCAAAATAAGTATGAGATTCAAAAAAATCTCCCTCATCTACAATATATTTTATTACATCTCTCATTTCATAAGGTTTATTTGGATCTGTAGGGACAATGTTTAAAAGAGCCTCTTCCATCCGATTGGGATTATCCCTACATTCCACTTGAGGAGTATTTTCCATATTATTAGAGGGCAAATAACCCATTA
>NCRO01000078.1 GCA_002849045.2 Candidatus Sediminicultor secundus | reverse complement strand
CACTTTAGCAACGCAATTATCTAATTTAGCTCTGGCTATAATGAGCGATACTCTAACCCCTAAGAATATTTATATAAATGCTGCTTATTCTAGTCAGTATTATGGTGATTATGATTTTATTGATTTATATGATTTTTGCAGTAAGGTTTCTTATTATTCTAATAGCTTTGAAGTTAAAACTATTGCCTTGATTGTTCAACAGACTTTATTGAATTTTACGGTAATAAATTCGGGTTATAATGGATGGAGCGTAAGCGGCTCTAAAGGCCTTTCTATTTACTTTCCATGGTATTATACTTATAATTCCAATAAGTATAACAGCACCAACTTTGCCCGGGATACTTTCTGGGACGAAATGCTTTTATCTTTAGGACTTTAATGATATTATTATAATATGCTTAAACAAAGATATTTATGGTTAATTTTAATAATAATTCTGGCCATAGCCCTTTCTTTTTATTTTATTTATAATAAGGGAAAAGATGGGGTCACGGTTCAGACAGAAGAAGAGATTGAAGGATTTGAGGAAGAAGATATCGAAATAAATGAAGCCCCGGTTAAAATAGAAAAAGGTACAGTAGTAGGAATGAAAGCCGGGGAAAAAGAATGGGAGATAGAAGCCGATAAAATATCTTTAGCAAAAGATAGGAAAAGGACTATCTTTGAAAAGATTAAAAAAGCAGTTATCTTTAAAGACAATGAACCCTATCTAAATATCCAGCTTAATAAATGTATTGCCGATATGGGGAGCAAGAGTATGGAATTAGTGGGTGATGTAGTTATTGAAACCAAGGAAGGGGATATCTTAAAAGGAGATAGATTTTACTGGGATTCAGAAGAGGAGACTTTAGCCAGCCTGGAACCAGTTGAGTTAATAGTAAAAGAAAATAATATTACCGCCGACCGGCTGATAAGTGATGTTGAACTAAACAAGCTTGAATTACAGGGTAATGTAAAAGTTACTTTTATAATTCATTAATTCATTAATTCATTAAATTACATATTAATTACGGTGAATAAAGGTGAATAAAGAGAAATTAAAAAAAGCTATAGTATCTTCATATAAAAAATTAGATCCAGTAAAGATAATCTTATTCGGTTCCTGGTGCAGAGATGAGGAAGATAAATATAGCGATGTAGATATTATCGTAATTTATGAAACCAAAAAGAGATTTTTGGATAGACTAGAAGAGCTTTACCTTATGTGGGATATTCCTGTTGCTTTTGATATACTTGCCTATACACCGGTAGAGTTTGAAAAGATGCTCAAAGAAAAAAATACCTTTATTGAAAGAATAAATAGGGAAGGAGAAGTTATATATGAAAGAACTAAAACAGGAAGCTTTTAGATGGTTTATGCAATCAGAAGATGATCTTGAATTTGTGAGATGGTTGAATAAGGAAAAGAAATTTTCAGATAAAGGATGTTTTGTTGCCCAACAATCTGCAGAAAAAGCAATGAAAGCCTGTCTTTATGCTCAGGGAGAAAGAATAGTAATAGGACATTCTTTATTCGATTTTTGTGAAAAAATAAAAACCGATGTTTTAGAGTTTACAGAAATTTTAAATGAGTGCAGGAGATTAGATCGTTATTATATCCCTACAAGATATCCTAATGGTTTGCCAGGAGGAATCCCTTTTCAGCATTTTACCGAAGAAGATATAAGAAATGCTTTAGATGATGCAGAAAGGGTTGTAAATTTCTGTAGAAAATTTCTCCAGAAGAAAGGAGTTTTAAAAGATAAATGAAAGATTATAAAAGAATGTATTTTATTAAAACTTTGATTATTCTTTTTATCTTATCTCTAATTATATTTTTATCATTTAGCGCTTCTGCCCAGGAAGAAAAAAAAGAATCGGTAGTAAATATACAGGCAGATAATGTGACCTATGATAAAAGCACGGATAAGATGGTCTTTGAGGGGAATGTAATTATAACTCAGGAAGATATCACTCTAACTGCTCAGGAAGCTGATTTTGATGTAGATAAAAAGATTGGCCAGATAAAAGGTGATATAAAATTAGTCCAAAGCGATATTACTATCACCGGGGAGACTCTCGAAGCTTATCTTAATGATAAAAGATATATCTTTCAAAAGAAAGTAATATTGGTTCAGAAGCGAAAAGACAAAGAAGAGAAAGAAGATAACATTACCTGGAATTGTAACAATCTGGAGATTTTTACTGATACTCAAGATTTAACTGCCACCGGAGAAGTAAAGATCTTAAAGAAAGATTATGCTATAACTGCCGAGAAAGCAATTTATAATGATAAGGAACAGAAAATTACTTTAACAGGTAAAGTAAGAATAGAAGAAGAGGGAGACAGATGGATTACTGGCGATAAAGCTGTCTTTTACATCGATAGTGAAAGATTAGAAGTAGAAGGAAATGTTCGAAGCGGCATCAAATTAGACTAAATGACAAATCTGGTGCCTGGCACAAAACTTTACATTTATGACAAATCTGGTGCCTGGCACAAAACTTGTCATAAATGCGTAGAGGAGCGATTTTATGAGAATTATAAATGCGAAAAGAGCGATAATTTTTTTATTAGCAATAGGGTTAATGGTAGTAGTCACGGGATGTGCGCGATGGCCCGAGGGACCGGAACCAGAGCCAGGGACGGAATATCAATTAGAAATAACAGTAGATGTAGCAGGGGAAATCAATTCTTATAGTGGAATATATTATATAGTTTTAGATGCTGATGAAGAATCTATTGATGGGCCAGGAGATGATTTATTTTTCTGGAATACCGATTTTTATTATATTAAATTAGAAAACGATTTCTTTTATTTTGTTCAGGTAGAAGAAGGATCTCCGGAATTAGATTTGGCGGATTATTCATATAGTGAAAATGAACTACAAGTAACTATTGCTCTTAGTGATTTAGGAAGTCCGAGTAGTATCGATATTAATGTTATAACTACTGATTCAGAAAATAACACCTATGACCATTTAGATAGTTATTTTACTATTTATACTATACTTGGTTCAACTGAAGAGGGAATAGTTTCAGAAGGTGGTTCCGAAGAAGGCGGAGCAGATTTTGATATAGTAAAAGTTACAGCTGTAGTAACTACTCTTTATTAATATAATTAATTGCCCAACCACGAGCAGTTAATAAAAAAATAGACGTCGAGGAAAAGGATAAATCTATCATGATTAAGGATAAAAAACTTCCAGAAAACATATTAAATCTTCTACCCCAAGCAAATAAATTTTTAGAAAATTATCCAAAGGTGGTATTTGCTTATCTTTTTGGTAGTCTTACTAAGGGTAAAATCAATCCACTTAGTGATATTGATATAGCTATATATTTTAAAAAGGGAACAAATTTTACCAGAGAGAAGATGGTTATTTTAAAAGAGTTAATAGATATATTTGGTACCGATGAAATCGACCTGGTTATACTTAACGTAGCTCCTCTCACTCTTAGGGCAAGGATAGTAAAAAATAAGAAGATATTGGTAGACAAAGATCCATTTTTAAGACATTCTTTTGAGTCTTTAGTATTGAGGGAATATTTTGATTTTTCTAAGAAAGAAGAGGACATTTTCAAAAGGAGGTTTTCACTTGGTAGATAAAATTTTAATAATGAGAAAATTAACTGAGCTTGAAACTTATATTAAACAGGCACAGGAATATTCTACTATAACGGTAAAAAAATACTCCAGAGATTGGAAGATACAAAGAATTGTTGAGAGAACGCTTCAGATGATGATTGAATTATGTGTGGATATAGTAAATCATATTATTGCTGACAAAAAATATAGAGTTCCAACCAGCTATAGTGATACTTTTCAGGTACTCGAGGAAGAGGGCCTTATTTCTAAGAAGCAGTACAAAAAGATGAAAAATATGGCTCAATTTAGAAATATAATAGTTCACCATTACGATAAGATAGATGAAGTAATTGTAGTTAATATTTTAAGACAAAATCTTAAAGATTTTCTTGAATACAGGGATTCTGTATTAAAAATTATAAAATAATGTTTTTCAAATTCTGATTAGAAAACATGAGACGTATCTGTCCTGCTAACGACTAATTTAACTAACTAATTAATCTTACACTTATTCTCTATATTTTCCTCACTATATACTGCATATTATATACTGTATTAACCGGTCAACTGGCAAACTGGCCAACCGGCTGCTAACTAATTTTTATTCCAAACAACTAACTGAATTATCTTGCATTTAATACTAACGACTATTCGCTATTCACTAGCGACTATCTCATTCTCCCCCAATAGTTATCTTCTCAGTAGGGAAGGCTTTGATGTAGAATTCCACCCAGAAAGACTTGGTAGCCTGCTTGTAATTTATGGTTATTTCACGACAGTGAAGGTCTCTGGTAATTCCTACTACGCTATTAGTGAGCTTGAAATCATCTAAATCTACCACACCTTTATACTTGATTCTCCAATCCTCGCTCAACTGTAGATCAAGTGTGGAATTTATCTTTTTAGTCCACTCCTTAGTATTTAGATTATAGGAGTAGCTAACATTCATCTTCCAGACGGCTTACGGGTTATACGAAACTGTGACTACAAAATTTCAAACATTGTCCGGAACAAAATCATAA
>NCRO01000077.1 GCA_002849045.2 Candidatus Sediminicultor secundus | reverse complement strand
GTTATGCAGTGATGGAAGTATCTTCCCATGCCTTACAATTATCCCGCGTAGAAGGATGCGATTTTGATGTAGCTATCTTTACTAATATCAGCAAGGAGCATTTCGAAATCCATAAAAACTTTTCTAATTATTTAAAGGCCAAGAAAAAATTATTTTTAAGTTTAAATAAAAGTAAGAAAAAAAAATATGAAAAATTTGCGGTAATTAATATTGATGAAGAGCACAGTAAAGATTTTATAGATTGTAATAAAGTTAACTTAGTTACTTATGGAATAGAAAAAGAAGCTGACATTAGAGCCAAGAAAATAAGAATAAATCTCAAAGATTCATCCTTTATGGTAGAAACACCTCTGGGCGGGACTAGAATATATTTAAATTTTAGTGGAATATACAACATATATAATGCTTTGGCGTCTGTAGCAACAGCTATTACTCAATTTTAAAATACCATTTTAATACAATAAAGTCAATTCTTAAAAATAGTATCGAGTATATAGTATTGAGTGAAAAAAAGCTGATAGCGGATAGCGTTTAGCGTATAGGAAATATAGCGAAAAATTAAAAGCGCAAAGCGTAAAACCATANNNAATTCGTATTGCGTATCGAGTTAAGAAAGAGAAAGAAAGTAAATTAAGTGAAAGTAGAGAAAAGATGTAAGCGTAACTTTTTTAATCTAACTACCCCGTTAAAGTTTACATTAATGAATTAATCTTTCCAAATTAGAATTCGGCTGCAATTGGGACAAATTATTATCTTTCGATTCTTTTTTAATTGATAAATAGCGTCACTGGGAAGATCGAGATAACAGCCTGGACATATAGAACCATCAACTTCCATAATGGCTTTTCCGCCCTTTTCTTTTCTTAAATGTTCATATTCTTTTAAAAGACGGTTATCGGTTATTTTATTTAATATCTCTTCCCTTTTGATATTTAAAGAATTCATATTCTTTTCAATCACTAAGCTTGCTAAATCCATTTCTTCTTTGCGTTTTTTAAACTCTTTCTCTTTCCTCTTCAAATCTTCGTCGAGATGACCAATCGATTTATCAAGGTCTTCCACCTCTTCCATTAAATCTAAAACATCTTCTTCAATACTATCTTTTTCTTCTTTATAATTGGCTATTACCTTTTGTATCTGTTTAAGCTCCTTGATATCAGATATTTTTCCTCCATATAAATCTTCCTGATGTTTCTTAATTTTGTTAGATTTTTCAGTTAAATCTAATTCTATTCTTTTTAATTTTACCTGTAAATTCTTATAATTTTCATTTCTATTTTTTAAACTATCTTTCAGCCCCTGAATTTTTTTAGTAATCCCTTCTATCGTTAAAGGCAAATTTCTCTTCTTTTTCTCTTCTTCATCGATATCAATATCGATTTTCTGTAATTCTAAAAGCATATCATATTGTTCTTCTATCAATAACTTATTCCTCCTCTCTTCACAGTTGTAAAGCCCATTAAAACAAAAAAAACCTTACTTCTTATACAAAAGAAGTAAGGTTTTAACAAAATTCTGGTATTTTAACATTTTTATGCTTTTTCATAAATATTACACTATCCACACTATTATTAAAATTAATAATTATCAATTTTTTGGTGGGCCCACCTGGATTCGAACCAGGGACCGACCGGTTATGAGCCGGTTGCTCTGCCAGCTGAGCTATGGGCCCATTAGCCAACATTATCTTCGTTAAAAGTATATCAGATATGTTTTTAAAGTCAAGAAATATTCGTATATAGTATGTCGTATATCGTATCTCGCATAAATACAGTAACAAGTAATAAGTAATGAGTAATAAGATTTGAATTTTTAAAACCATAAAAACAGATACTTGTTGCACATTACTTATCACATATTACACATTACATCGCTTGCTGGTTAGCTGGTTAAGAAAATTAGCGTGGAGCGTAGAGTGTATAGGTGCGGGTTATAAATAAAAGCAAAATACAAAATGCAGAATAACTAGAGCGTAGTTTGTTAGATGGTTGCCCGGTTAGGTAGTTTGGCAGGAGTCATTTTGTAGGGGTACAATGAATTGTGCCCTTCTTATATTATTGTCTTTTGATTATCGTGGGCACGATGCATCGTGCCCCTACCTTTGTCATTCTTACGAATACAAGTATCGGGTAGCATGTAAAAAGTAGGGGCGTATTGCATGGGCCCTTGTAACTGATGAATAAAAATCTAGAAACTGATCACTGTAAACTGATTTCCTTATCTAACTACCCCAATTTTTAACCTTATCTCAGGTGTAGGCTCTTTAGCTGACCACAGGCAGCAGAGATATCATCACCTTTTGATATTCTTGTAGTGGCTGGAATTCCCCTGGTTACCAACTTATTTTTAAAGGATTTGACTTGAGAAATACCGGGTGCCTGCAGAAAGGAATCGGGCGCAGGATTAAAAGTAATTAAATTTACTTTAGAATTAAATCCACCAATCAGTTTAGCTAATTTATCTGCATAAATCAGTGAATCATTCACTCCTTTAATCAAAATATATTCAAAAGTAATCTGCCTTTTAGTTTTTTCCGCATAATTCTTGCATGCTTCTATCAGATCAAGTAAGGGATACATATTATTTACCGGCATTAGATAAGACCTTAATTTGTTTTCCGGAGCATGTAGAGAAACCGATAACTCTATCTGCCAATTACGCTCCTGTAACCTTTTTATAGCTGGTATCACCCCACAGGTAGAAATAGTAATCTTTCTTGCTCCAATATTAAAAGCATCTTTAGAATTCAATATACAAATGGCTCTTACAACATTATCATAATTATCTAAAGGCTCGCCAATACCCATAAATACAATATTATTGAGATTAGATTCAATCTTTTTCTTTACAAATAAAACTTGATTTAAAATCTCGCCAACTGTAAGGTTTCTGGTAAAACCTTTTTTTCCGCTTTCGCAAAACAAACAGTTATATTTACAACCAATTTGAGAAGATATACATTCAGTCACTCTATTATCGGAAAATATAAGAACACTTTCTATTAAATTTCCATCTTCTAACTTAAATAAATATTTCTCAGTTTTGTCTTTTGATTTAGCTAAATTTACCAACCCTATCTTGCTTATGTAAAAATTTTTTTGAAGTAAGTCTTTAAATGATGTTGGAAGACTCAGCATATTTCTGAAGTCTTCTATGCCTTTTCTGTAAAGAAAATCAAATAATTGAGTTGCCCTATATTTTTCAACCCCTAAATTTTTAACCTCTTCTTGAAGTTCATTTAAGGTAAAATTTTTAATATCTTTCTTCTGCATAATATAAATTTAATCTCTTTATTTTTTAATCTCTCTTTTTATTTTTGAGAGCAGGAAGATCTTCGGTCGTCTTAACAATTGTTAATTGACGATTTTCTGTGGCTATTTTAACAATCTCAGCAAAACTATCTGATATTTTTCCCGGCATAATCAAATAAATAGTTTCCATAAAATAATTTCCTCTATCGATAATTGTAATATAACGAAAAATGCAAAACGCAAAGCCATAGCTACAAATTTAAAATTTAAATATATTGTTTCATCTATTGAGTATCGTCTTTCTTATCTCGTATACTATATAGCAAAAATGAAAAGGGAAAGAAGCAAAAACTAAAACTTAAAATTTAGTATTGAGAGAAAGTTTTGCGTTTTGAATTATGGTTTTTCGCTTTTCGTTTTAAATTTTTAACTATTATAAGATATCACCTAATTCCTTATAACTTTCTTTAATTTTCTCTGCTAAGTTAACTGGAAGGTCTAACCTTTCAATTTCAGTTCCTGATTTAAGCAATCTATTTTTCGCTCCCATAAATACCCCTCCCATAAAGGTTGCACTATAATGCCATTTTCCACTTATAGTGGCGATAATCGGAAGACATCCGGAAGATAAGGCAGGAGCTACATAAGGTTTAAAACCAGTCTTCCTTACTTCTAAATTTGCTTTTACGGTCTGATCGGTAAGCATCTCTGAAAGTCTTTCATCATATTTTTTTAAGCTGTTAGCAATTACTAAACCCTGGCCATGAGGACCAAATGCCCTGCCTTCTCGATTATATTTAGCAGTTTCAAGATTTTGTTTTGAATAATAGACCGCCCGGGCATGCATAACCCCTAATCCATACCCTCTTATCTGATCTGCTGCTAATCCTTTAAAATCAAACTCTCCGCTTGTGTCTTTATTACCGGTCAGAAAAACAGTTTTACACAATAAGTCTACCGGGTCTGAGATAATCGCAAATATCCCCTTAAACGATTTTTCCCGAGCTTTTCGGGCATAATCAGAAATTATCTTAGAATTTCCTTCGAACTGTCTCATTCTCACATCCTCTTGTTCTTCTCCCAAAGAAGGAACTCCTACAGTTGCACAAAATACAAACATGTCACAATTAAAAATATTCTCTTCTCTTAGCTGGTAAACCTCAGGAAATTTATAAGCAGTAAAAGGACAAAATAACTGATTTGCTTCTAATTCCCATCTTTTTATCGCCTTTATATTTTTATCATATATGCCGATAGATTCAATACAACTTCCTCCCAATAATCTTAAACCGGTAAGGAGAAGCCCTCCTACATCACCCAATCCTACAATATTAACTTTCCACCGGTAAGAAAATTTATAAGTTAATACATCTTGCCAGTTAGGATATTCGGTATTAAGTGAACTTACTCTTTTTTCTTTTATTCTTTCTTTAAGCCATAGAGGTAAATTACAATCAATCTTCTTGGATTTTTGCAGTAGGTGGATACCCTCTTTTTTAAAAAAGATTAGGGATGGATCAGTAATACTAGAATATCTTCTGGATTTCAAGGGGTTCATCCGGTTAAGTACATAAATTATTTCTTTGCTCTCTTTGGCTTCGCTTTCAGATATTCTATTTAATCTATTGTATTCCAATTGGGAAATTAGTATTTTATCTTTTAGTTTATAAAAGAACATCTTTAATTTTTCTCCCTCACCTCAACCCTCTCCTTACAAGGGAGAGGAAATAAAGATTATGTATTTTCAAATTTACCCTATAGGTAGGGGGTGGATTCATCCGCCCCGTGTTCTTATAATATTGTAGGGGCACAATGAATTGTGCCCTCTCCATATTGTTACCTAATATCTCTTGAGGGCACGATGCATCGTGCCCCTACTTCTGAATTCTATTTCTTCCTTTCTTCACTATATACTCGATACGCGATACGAATTATATTCTGACTCCTTAATTCTGACTCCTTCTTTCTTTACTATATACGATATACTATATACTAATTAGAGCTGTCTATTATACCCATCTCCCATCCCACGAGACCAAAGATTGTCTCATATCCCGCCTTCTGCCTTCCAACAAAAAAATAAAAAGACCGCCCGACAAGGAGGACGCATTACTCAGCTTACA